>CALGLM010000521.1 GCA_937930275.1 uncultured Ignavibacteria bacterium | reverse complement strand
ACAAACGAAAACGACGAATTAAACAAAGCTTACACCGAAGTTGGTACTATGATTAATTCGGGCGATTTTAACGGAATTAATAGCGACGAAGGTATTGATAAAGTTACCGACTACCTGATTGAAAAAGGAATTGGTTCAAAAAAAGTTAACTACAGGCTGCGCGATTGGTTAATTAGCCGCCAAAGATATTGGGGAACTCCTATTCCTATTGTTTATTGCGATAAATGCGGTCAAGTTCCCGTAAAAGAAGAAGACTTACCTGTTGTTTTACCGTACGATGTAGAATTTAAACCGGCAGGCGGAAGTCCTTTGTTAAAAAATGAAGAATTTATTAATACTACATGCCCCCATTGCGGAGGACCGGCAAAACGTGAACCCGATACAATGGATACTTTTGTGGATTCTTCATGGTATTACTTACGTTATTTAGACCCCAAATACAGTGAAGGAATGTTTAACACAAACCTTGCCAATAATTGGACTCCGGTTGATATGTATGTCGGCGGTGCGGAACATGCTACAATGCATTTATTATATGCTCGCTTTATTCATAAATTTTTGCGTGATATAAATTTGGTAAATAGCGATGAACCGTTTGCAAAACTTATTCATCAAGGCACAATTACCAACCAAGGCGCCAAAATGTCTAAATCACGCGGAAACGTTGTTAACCCTGACGATTATATTACCGTTTACGGAGCCGATGTTTTCCGTATGTATATTATGTTTATGGGACAATATGATTTAGGCGGTGATTGGAACGATAAAGGCATAGTAGGTTTAGAACGTTTTGCCCAAAGAATTTATGATTTGGCTAATAATTATAAAAATATAGTTAAAACTGCAAAAGCTGCAGATATTTACAATATATCCGAATTAGCGGAAGCCGAAAAAATTGTATATAGAAAAATTAATCAAGCTATCAATAAATACGAGAAAGAAATTGATAACTTTAGGTTTAATACTACCATAGCAATTTTAATGGAAACACTTAACGTTATTACCGATAACATTAAAAACTGTGGTGACGAAATAAAGTTATATTTATTACAACGATTTATAACTTTAGTTTCTCCTCTTGCTCCCCACTTGGGTGAAGAATGTTGGGAAATTTTAGGAAATGAAACAAGTATATTTGAAAATCCCGTTTGGTTTACGGTTGATACAAAAGCATTAATTGAGGATAATGTAATTATACCTGTTCAAGTTAACGGTAAATTACGCGCCAAAGTGGAAGTAGCAATTAATAGCAGCGATGAAGAAGTTAAAAAAGCAGTTTATGCCGATGAAAAAGTTAAACAATACACAGACGGTCAAACAGTTGTAAAAGAAATTTATGTTAAAAATAAAATTTACAACATAGTTGTTAAATAACATAATAATTATAAGGAATTTATAAATGTTAGATTTAAAATTTATTAGAGAAAACCCTGATTTGGTAAAAGCAGGTGTTGAAAATAAAAACGAAAAAAGCACTGTTGACCAAGTTATAGAACTTGATAAACAAAGACGAGCAAATCTTCAAAAAGCTGAAGAGTTAAAAGCACAAAAAAATAAAGTTAGTGCGGAAGTAGCAAGATTAAAACGTGCCGGTGAAAATACAGATGCTATTGTTGCGGAAATGAAAACGGTTTCGGACGAAATTAAACAACTTGATGACGATTTAAGAGATATTGACGAAAAGTTAAATACATTATTATTATGGATTCCTAATTTACCCCATTCTACCGTTCCGGTAGGCAAAAGTGCTGCCGATAACGTTGTTGCAAGAACTTGGCTACCCGAAGGATTTACTTTTGATAAAGAAGAAAAAATGTTAGACCACTTAGAATTGGGAAAAAAGAATAATATTTTAGATTTTGAACGCGGTGCAAAAATTAGCGGAAGCGGTTTTCCCGTTTATATAGGAAAAGGAGCTACATTAGAACGTGCTTTAATTAACTATATGTTAGACGTTCATATTAACCAACACAACTATACCGAAGTATTCCCGCCCTTTGTTGTTAACAGAGATAGCATGAAAGGAACAGGTCAAATTCCTAAAATGGAAGAAGACATGTATAACATTACTAAAGACGAATTGTTTTTAATACCTACGGCTGAAGTACCCATTACAAACTTACACAGAAGTGAAGTATTGGAAGAAAAAAGTTTACCGATTAAATATGCCGGTTACTCTGCTTGCTTCCGCCGTGAAGCGGGAAGCTACGGTAAAGATAGTAAGGGATTTTTACGCTTACACCAATTTAATAAAGTTGAAATGGTTAAATTTGTAAAACCGGAAAATTCGTATGACGAATTGGAAAAATTGGTAATAGATGCTGAAGATATATTACAGGCATTAAAAATACCATATAGAATTTTATTACTATGCACCGGTGATTTAAGTTTTTCCGCTGCTAAGTGTTATGATATAGAAACATGGTCGCCTGCCGAAAACCGCTGGTTAGAAGCTTCCTCTTGCAGTAATTTCGAAAACTTCCAGGCAAGAAGAGCAAATATTCGTTTTAGAAAAGAAAGTGATAAAAAATTAGATTTTGTTCACACTTTAAACGGAAGCGGACTTGCTACAAGTCGTTTAATGGTTTCTATTTTAGAGAACTATCAAACTCCCGAAGGTAAAATTATTGTTCCCGAAGTATTACAAAAATATACCGGTTTTAAAGTAATAGGCTAATAATTTGTGTTTACTAATAAAAAAGACGCTTTACGTAAGGCGTCTTTTTTTTGTTTTAAATTTAGAGCTGTAGTAAAAAACCCATTTCAACTCTTCAAGTCTAATCAATTTAAATTTATTTAACACTAAAAACTTAACATTTAACACTA
>CALGLM010000520.1 GCA_937930275.1 uncultured Ignavibacteria bacterium | reverse complement strand
ATTTTCTCCGACATTTTCTCCGACATTTCATAATTAAATGTCAGTCTTATAAAATTGTCAGAGATATAAAAACTTTTTTTATCATAATGTTTTAAAATTCTGGGAATTCCTGAACCTAACTGTTCAACCAATTTTAAGTCTTTGAAAATTCGCATAAGCTCCTTATTT
Source organism: uncultured Ignavibacteria bacterium (assembly GCA_937930275.1). Lineage (GTDB taxonomy): Bacteria > Bacteroidota > Ignavibacteria > Ignavibacteriales > Melioribacteraceae > JAEXOD01. The sequence continues at coordinate 18,667 of CALGLM010000520.1, read as the reverse complement.
TGAGCAAAACTTTAATTTAGGTAAATTTTTTTGTAGAGTTTGTAGTGTAAATTTCCGCAGACTAAAAAAACAACTTATTGAAGAACCACAACTTGCGCTAATCAACTGTAAAACAAATTACTCACTTTCAAAAGTTTCTTCAAATTTATCCAATAAACTTAAGGGATTATCGGAAATTGCGAAACAATAAAGCGGATACAATGAATAAAATATTTTAACTGATTCTGAAAGAAATTCCGAGCTAAAAACTTTTAATTGTTCGGGAGTAATTATTTTTTGCAATATAATTAACTTATATTTTGCAAGAGAAGAAAAATGTTCGTTAAAATTAAAATTATCAATTACTAATTCGGGACCTTTGTTCAGTTCGTAAAGTGAATAGTTATGGTTAATTTTATATCTTTCACAAACTTCGCTAATTTCGTTTTTATATTTTATCAAGTTTTGTTTAAAAAAGAATTCATTTCCGGAAGTTGCATTTATAAACAAACCGATTTGGCATTCATTTGGATCAAAATATACAAAAAACTCACTATCCATTTTAAATTTACCGAAATGAATAAGCAAATAATTACGGTATGGCTCCCCTTTTGCAAAACGCATGTCCTTATTAATTCGCATAATTGTTTGATTAAACTTGGGTTCGGTGCGTATTGCGGGATTTAGTAGATTAAAAAAATTACCCATTTCGTTAATATAAGATTTAGCCGGAGCTATCAAATAATTATCATATGTATCTCGGTTTTCTTTAAACCATTGCGTATTATTGTTTTTTGTTAAATCTTGTAAAAACTCTAATATTTTTGGACTAAAACCTGAAAAAGGAGCTATTGTGTTTTTCAAAACATACTTCCTAAGCTTAAAGTTATATAAAACGAACCAAAATCTTTACGAAATGTTCCTTTTAAATTTTCAACTCCTTTGTCAAACATATGTGTATAGTAATAACGAATATTTAATCCAACCAAATTTTTCTTATTTAAACCAAAATTTGCCCCAAAACCTACATAACCACCTAAGGCATATTTCAATTTTGCTTTTCCGAAAGATTCAAAAAATTCTAATTCATAAGGCGTTGTTAAAATCATATTAGGTCCAACACCGGCAGTTAAAAAGGGGCGTAAATTTTCTTCTAATTCATTTTCAAAAAATCTATATTGAATTCCAAAATTTACGGGAAGTGCAAATACACGGTTAACTTTGCCAATTGTATAAGTTTGACCTGTATAATAGTCATAATATTCCACCTCTCTTTCGTCTTTTGATTCTGAGATAGAAAAATCGACAAATCCCAATACATTTGTATTAAACTGATATCTATAAAATGTGCCTAAACCAAATCCGCCTTCGCTAAACATAATATCAACACCCCATTGGTTATTAGGAAACTTTTCCGGCGGTTTTTCGGGTGCCAACATCCCTATTTTTTGTGCAGAAATAATTAAGGGGATTAACCATAACAAAATGATTGATTTTTTCATTTTTTACTCGGATTTTTACAAATTAAACAAAATAATAATAAATATTGTTTCTTCTAAAATAAATTTATAAATTGTAAAATATTAAAAGATTTAATTAAAATCAGTACTAAAATTAAATTATTAGGAATATTATTTAGATGCTTATAGAACGTAAAAAGATTGAATTATCAAAAATACAAGAGAAAATGATTATTAGCGGTTGGGGGCATGCCGCATTTGACGAAACAATAGTGGAAGAAGTTGTATATTTATCGGACGGCTTAAAAGTAAAAGGGTATATAGCTTATCCGATTAATAAGTATAATATTCCTTGCATAGTTTGGTGCAGGGGAGGGATAGGTAATAGCGGAGCGATTGACGAATTTAACGCAAGGGGAATGTTTGGTAAAATTGCTTCTAAAGGTTATGCCGTATTTGCTCCTCAGTATAGGGGAAATTTAGGAGGCGAAGGTTATGACGAGTTTGGCGGAAAAGATTTGAACGATATTTTTAATATGACGGAACTTGCCGATGAAATTCCTGCCGCTAATAAAAATGTTTGGGGCATTGAAGGTTGGAGCAGAGGCGGATTAATGACTTATTTAGCTTTAACAAAATCAGATAAATTTAAAGCTGCCGTTATTTCGGGGGGAATATCTAATGTACGCAATGCAGTTAATACTCCCTTGCTGTTTAATAGAATAAAAGAGATTAGCGAAAGTAATTTGGGGCTTGAAGATTTTAATCAAATTGTGGAAAATAGGTCGGTTATTAATTTTGTGGATAAAATTTCGGATAGAACACCTTTACTAATTATTCACGGTACAAACGACGAACGAGTATTGGCAAAAGATCCTATTGAATTAAGCTTAAAGTTGTTAGAATTAAAGAGAGACTTTAGGTTAGTGATGCTTGAAAACGGAGATCATTTTTTAAAAAAACATAGAACCGAAGTTGATAGATTAAGATTTGAATGGTTTAAAACATATTTAAAGTAATTTATGAATTTTTGTTTTTGCAATTTTGTTAGCAAAATAAAACGGAGTAAAAAATGAGTAAAAATTATTGGTTGATAAAATCAGAAAGCGAAGTGTTTTCTATTGATGATTTAGAAAAAGCAGAAAACGGTACTACATATTGGGACGGAGTTCGAAATTATCAAGCGCGTAATTATTTAAGAGATTCGATGAAAATAGGTGATAAAGTCTTATTTTATCATAGCAATTCCGAACCGAATTCGGTTGTAGGTGTTTGTGAAGTAGTAAAAGAAGGCTATCCTGATTTTACTCAATTTGACGGCCAAAACAAACATTATGATCCGAAAGCAGATCCAAATAATCCTACTTGGTATATGGTTGACGTAAAATTTATTAAAAAGCTTAAAAAAGAAGTAACTCTTGAAGAAATCAAACAAAATCCGAAATTAAAAGATATGAAATTAGTGCAAAAAGGGAATAGGCTATCTGTTATGCCGGTTGCAAAAGAAGAATTTGACGAAATAGTAAAAATGGGAAAATAGAAATAAATGGACGAATCACGAGTTAGAATTTTAAAAGATGGAGAAATCGGAAGCGGTCCTGTTGTCTATTGGATGCAAAGAGATCAACGTGCAGAAGATAATTGGGCATTAATATATGCGCAAAATTTAGCATTTAAAACAAATAATCCCTTAATTGTTATTTTTAATTTAGTTGATTCGTTTGTTGGTGCGGGTTTACGCCAGTATCATTTTATGATTGAAGGTCTTAAAGAAGTAAACACACGTTTGGAAAAATATAATATTCCGTTTGTTATATTAACGGGAGTGCCGAAAGAAGAAATTCCGAAATATTTAAAAGAAGTGGATGCTTCGGTATTAGTTGCCGATTTTAACCCGTTAAAAATAACGCGTAGATGGAAAAAAGAAGTTTTTGATTATATATCCATTCCATATAGACAGGTAGATGCCCATAATATCGTTCCGCTTTGGGTTGCAAGTGATAAACAAGAATTTGCTGCTTATACTATTAGACCCAAAATAACAAGGTTGTTAAACCAATATTTAACCGACTTTCCGGAATTACAAAAAATGGAAGCACACGTTAACTTTAACAAAAAAATTGATTGGGAAAATTTATATGGCAGATTAAATATTGATAGCTCAGTTAAAATTGTCGAAAATATAAAGTCGGGAAATGCGGCAGCAGTTAGTGTTTTAAACGACTTCTTAAAAAACAAATATGAAAAATATGGAGAACTAAGGAACGACCCGACAATAGATTCCCAATCCGGGCTTTCTCCTTATCTTCATTTTGGCCAAATTTCGGCACAAAAAGTAGCTTATTTGGCAAGTATTGTTGATGTTAATATTGAAAGTAAAAAAGCATTTTTAGAAGAACTGATAATTAGGAGGGAATTAGCAGATAACTTTTGTTACTATAATACGCGTTATGATAAATCAGATGGTTTTCCTGAATGGGCGGTAAAATCGTTAAAAGAGCATGAAAAAGACAAACGTGATTACCTTTTTGTTTTAGAAGAATTTGAACATGCAAAAACAAAAGATAAACTTTGGAATGCCGCACAAAAAGAAATGGTTAAAACCGGAAAAATGCACGGCTATATGCGTATGTATTGGGCAAAAAAGATATTGGAATGGTCGGATAATGCCGATGTAGCTATGGAAATTGCCACTTATTTAAATGATAAATATCAGTTGGATGGTAGAGACCCTAACGGATATACGGGAATAGCTTGGTCAATAGGAGGTGTACATGATAGACCATGGTTTGAAAGAGAGGTGTTTGGTAAAATTAGGTATATGAATTATAACGGATGTACAAAAAAATTTAACGTTGAAAAGTACATAAGTAAATTTTTATAGCGTTTTTTATGGGATAAACATGAATAATTTTGTTATAAATTATTGCAAATTAACTATTTAAGCATTAAATTTATAATAAATATTAATCATTATTCTATATCATAATTATGAAAAAAAACTTACTTCTTTTAATTGCTCTCTTTAATCTAAACATTTATGCTCAAGATGATCTGTATGTCGGGCAAATTCTTGCATCGGTAAACACAGATAGTTTAATGAAATATGTGTACGAACTATCCGGTGTAAACAGCGTTAACATAGGCGGAACAGATTATACTATCTCATCACGCCATAAAAATTCGGCAACTAACAATATTGCTGCGAATTATTTAAAGCAAAAATTTGAAAGTTATGGGCTTGTTGCATATGACCAAAATTTTAGCACAACCGGACGAAATGTGTATGCAGTTCAAACCGGAACGCTATATCCCGAACAAAAATATATAATATGTGCTCATTACGATGATATGCCTTCAGGAAATATTGCCCCCGGTGCCGATGATAACGCAAGCGGATGTGCTGCTGTTATTGAAGCCGCAAGGTTACTTTCAAATTACAATACCTTATATACAATTGTATATGTTTTGTTTGACGAAGAAGAACAAGGACTTATAGGCAGTACATATTTTGCCACACAGGCACGCAATAATAACGAACAAATTTTAGGCGTACTAAATGCAGATATGATTGCATGGGATAACAACAATGACGGAAAAATAAACATACACACAAAAAACGTAGCAAATTCCGTTACTATTGCTAATGATATGGCTGTATTTAATACAGGTTACTCAATAGGGCTTAATGCACAAATCTATAATCCGGGCTCAACTTCAAGCGATCATTCACCGTTCTGGAATAAAAATTACGGGGCAGTTTTATTAATTGAAGATTATTATGGTTCAGATTTTAACTCGTATTACCATACGGTTAATGATAAAGTATCTTATTTTAATATTCCGTACTTTACCAAATGCGGTAAATTAATAATAGGCTTACTGACTCAATACGTTAAAATAAACTCTGCTGTTCCGGTACAATTAGTTTCATTTAATGCAACCGTAGATAATAATACCGTTCAATTAAAATGGAGTACCGCCACCGAAACAAATAACCTTGGATTTGAAATTCAGAAATTATCAAACGGGGAAAATTGGACTAAATTAGGGTATGTTAACGGAAAAGGTACAAGCACATTTTTTTCAAACTATAACTTTACGGATTTTACACCAAATAACGGCGAAAATTTTTATCGATTAATTCAAACCGATTATCAAGGCGATAATACGGTTTACGGACCTATAACGGTAAATTATACTCCGGTATTTTCGTATAATCTTGAACAAAATTATCCAAATCCTTTCAATCCGGTTACTACTATTAAATACTCAATTCCCGTTGAAGGGTTTGTTAATTTAAAAGTGTTTGACGCTTTAGGTAATGAAATTAGCGAAGAAGTTAACGAGATTAAAAGTGCGGGTAACTATGAAATTGTATTTAATGGTTATAATATAAATAAAAACATAGCAAGCGGAATTTATTTTTATAGACTGACCGTTAATGAAATAAACACAAATAAAACGGTTTATATTAAAACAAAACAGATGGTATTAATTAAATAATTATTTAAAATAATGCATATAACAAAATAAATTTTTATCTTTAAAGTTCTTTTTATACGGAAAAAACAAAAAATATGGAAGAAGAAATAAAACAAGAAGAAGCACCTTTATTTACCGGAGTTAGAGGATTGGCGGTAAAGATACTGAACAGAATAGACAGAACTGATGCTTATCTGGATAAGTTGTTAGATACCGAAATAAAACAATCGGATTTTAGCGGTGTTGATAAAGCATTGTTGTTTGAGCTGGTACACGGCGTTATGCGTATGCTAAACAGAATTGACTGGGTACTTAACGGTTTTTATAAAGGTCAATTTTCAAAAGCAATTCCAAATATTAAAAACGCATTGCGTGTTGCCTTATATCAAATTTTATTCTTAGAAAAAATACCTGATTATGCAGCGGTGAACGAAGCTGTTGAATTTATTAAAAAGGCACAAGGGCAAAAAGCGGCTGATTTAACAAATGCAATATTAAGAAATATTATTAGAAGCAAAGATTCAATAAGATATCCAGATAGAAACGAAGATATTATTGCTTATTTTTCGGTTTATTATTCACATCCGGTTTGGCTGGTAAAACGCTGGTTAAATAGATATGGTGAAGAATTTACCGAACAACTGCTTATTGCAAATAATAATAAACCAAATCTTAATTTGCGAGTTAATACTTTAGTTACAAACAAAGAAGAATTAAAAAGTTTATTAGATAAAGTAGAATTAAAATATAAAGAAGGTTTATATTTAGATGATTTTATAAGAATGGCAAATTTATCTAACATAGCAGATTGGGAGTATTTTTCAAAAGGATATTTTAGCATACAAGACGAAAGTACCGGTGTTCCGGTAAATTTACTCGGAGTAAATCCGGGCGATAGAGTTTTAGATTTATGTGCAGCCCCCGGTGGTAAAACTGCATATATTGCGGCAAAAATGGAAAATAAAGGAGAAATAGTTGCGTTAGATAAATACGAAAGCAGAATAAAAATACTACAAAAAAACTTAGGAAGGCTTAAAGTAGAAAACGTAAAATTTATTGAGACAGATGCTTTAGAATACGAAAGTACAGAGCTGTTTGATAAAATTTTACTTGATGCGCCTTGCAGCGGATTAGGTACATTAACAAAAAAGCCTGACTTAAAGTGGAAGCGAGAGCTGCTGGATTTAAAAAAATTAACCGAACTACAATACAAATTATTGGAAAAAGGGGGGAAACTTCTAAAACCGGGCGGCTATATAGTGTACAGTACCTGTACAATTGAACCGGATGAAAACAGTGAAATAGTTACCAAGTTTTTATTTGAAAATCCGGGGTTTGTTTTAGAAAGTGCAAAAAGCATAATTGACGATAAATTGGTTACCGAAGAGGGATTTGTTCAGGCTTTTCCGAATATTCACGGAATTGACGGATCATTTTCGGCGAAAATTAAGAGAATATATTAGGGAAAGACATGGCTAACGAGTTTTTACGTACTTTTGCGGATGAACTAAAAAGGCTTAGAGAGAATGAAGGTTTTACTATTAAAAGCCTGCATGAAAAAACCAGGATAGAAGAACGGTATTTACATGCTATTGAAGAAGCTCGCTTTAACGTAATTGCAGATGTTTATATGAAGTCGTTTATTAAGGCATACGTAAAAGCGTTGGGGTTAAATGAAGCCGAATATATTCAGAAGTATGAAAAAGCAAAAAACGGAATTGATTACAACGCTCCCGAGCCGGAAGTTGAAGAGGTTGAAGAAGTTGAAGAAGAACCAATTATAGAAAACGAGACGGGTGATATAAACAAACAATCGACAAAAAGAATAGTTTATAATCAATCCAAAGATAGTGAAGCCGCAAAAATGAAAAGAGATTTTAATATAATTATTTATATCTTTTTAACGGTTGTTGTGGCGTTAATTATTGTAATTGTGCTTATTGTTAGAGGCAATAAACAAGAAATTATTGTTGAAAAATCGTTTGAAGAAGTAATTAAGGAACAAGAAGAACGATATAAAGTTAAAGAAGAATTACGTGATTCATCATTTGCTTATAATAACGGAAAGTTGAATGTGCGATTAGTTGCTACGGAATCCGCATGGTTTGGTATTAAAAAAGATAACGGCGAGCTTTTTGAAATATTTTTACGTAAGGGACAAGATAGCATGATAGTAGCCGATAAAATATTAGAACTTAACATCGGAAATACTATCGGTTCTATTATTTATTTAAATAATGTAAAAATTAAACTGCCCGGTAAGCAGTCCAAAGTTAAAAATATTAGAATCGACCCTTCGGGAATAAATGAAATTGCACCTTTAAAGAGTAATAAAAAAAATGACACTACAAGAAATACAAGATAGAATAGAATACTTAAAACAACTTATTAATAAGTATGATTATAAATATTATGTTCTTTCGGAACCGGAAGTAAGCGATTATGAATATGACGTATTATATACAGAGCTAAAAAATTTAGAAAAACAATATCCGCAATTTATTACTGTCGATAGTCCTACTAATAGAGTCGGAAGCGATTTATCCAACACGTTTAATACAATTACGCACGAAATTCCAATGTTAAGCCTTGCAAATACATATAGCGAAGGCGAATTATATGATTTTGACCGCCGCGTAAAAGAAGGGTTGGGTAATAACTTTGATGTAGAATATTGCACTGAACTAAAGATAGACGGAGCATCGGTTAGCATAAAATATGAAAACGGTTTATTTAAACTGGCCGCAACAAGAGGTGACGGGGTTAACGGAGAAGATATAACCAATAATATTAAAACCATTAAAAGTTTACCATTAAAAGTAAGTACGGTTAATACGGAATACGATTTATCTAAGTTTGAAGTACGCGGCGAAGCTTATATGGAAATTGAGGCATTTGAAAAACTGAATAATAGACGTGAAGAAGCAGGAGAAAAAACTTTTGCTAATCCGCGTAATTGTGTTTCCGGAAGTCTAAAATTGATAGATCCAAAGCTTGTTGCAGAAAGACCTATTGATCTGTTTTTGTATTATTTTATAAGTGATAAATCGAAACCGAATACTCAATACGAAAATTTAAAACTAATGCAATCGTTAGGTTTTAAGGTTAATAACAACTTTAAACTTTGCAAAAGCATAAACGAAGTAATCGAATATTGTAGATATTGGGAAGACGAAAGATATAATTTGCCTTATGAAATAGACGGTGTTGTAATTAAAGTAAATAACCTTAAATTTCAACAGGAATTAGGTAGTATTGCAAAATCGCCCCGTTGGGCAGTAGCGTTTAAATTTAAAGCTAAACAAGTGCAAACCAAATTAAACGCTGTAACATGGCAAGTCGGTAGAACCGGAGCAGTTACGCCTGTTGCAGAGTTAGAACCGATATTTTTAGCAGGAAGTACCATTAGCAGGGCAACACTTCATAACTATGACGAAATTTTAAGAAAAGAATTACACATCGGAGATGTTGTAGTTATAGAAAAAGGCGGAGATGTTATTCCTAAAATTGTGGAAGCTGACATTAGTAAACGTGAGCAAGGGGCAAAACTTGTAATTGCTCCGGAGTATTGTCCGGTTTGTAAAAGTAAGCTTGTAAAAATTGAAGGTGAAGCTGCAATATACTGCGAAAATTTTGAGTGTAAAGCTCAAGTTACAAATAGGTTGGTTCATTTTGCTTCGCGAGGTGCCATGGATATTGAAGGTTTAGGCGAATCGATAATACAACTATTTGTAGAAATGGGATTACTTAAAAACTTTGCAGATATTTATGATTTAAAAGATAAAAAAGATATTCTGCTTAAATTAGATAGATTCGGAGAAAAAAGCGTAAATAACTTATTAAACGCCATTGAAGAAAGCAAAAAGCAACCGTTTAGCAAGTTACTTTTTGCTTTAGGCATTAGATATGTGGGAGCAGGTGCCGCTAAAAAAATAGTTGCCGAATTTAAAACCATTGATAAGTTGATAACGGCAAACGAAGAAGAAATTTCGTCAATTCACGAAATTGGCACAAGTATTAGTAAAAGCATTACTGCTTATTTTAATAAAGAGCATAATTTAAAGTTAATTGAAAAATTGAGAGCTCAGGGATTAAATTTCAGTTCAGAAATAAATGAGACTAAAGAAAGCAAAATTACCGGTAAATCGTTTGTTTTAACAGGTACGTTAAGTGTTAAGCGAGAAGAAGCCACCGAAATAATTGAAAAGAACGGGGGTAAAGTTGTTTCTTCGGTTAGTAAAAATACCGATTTTGTTTTAGCAGGTGAATCAGCCGGTTCTAAACTGGATAAAGCCGTAAAACTTGGTGTTAAAATTATTAACGAAGAAGAGTTTTTTAATTTGGTTAACTCTTACTGATTATGTTAAATTGGATAAAATTAAATATAGGCAGGTTTTTTCTGCATAAAGAACTTAAAGAAAATATTAAGCAAATTTTTAATAAGTTTTTTACCGATTCACATGATTTTTTTATTATAATGCCTGAGCAGGAAGAGCAATTTAAGCAAGCATTAAAAGTTGTAGATTTTATTTACCAAAGTAAAAAGAACATAACTTTGTTTTTAGTTGATTATCAATACAATTTATTTGCAGATAATAAGATTTATGACCTGATTTATTTTCAAAAAGATGATAAAAATTGGTTTAATTTGCCAAATTTAAGTATATTGCAAAAAGTAAACGAGCATACTTATGACATAGCTGTTGATTTAAGCTTGGATGATAACGTATTTACGCCGTTTATTATAAATAAAGTTAAAAGTAAGTTTAGAATCGGCTTTAAAAAAAATCATTCTGATTTATACTATAATTTTATTGTTGAACCGGATAAAATAAATAGTGAAATATCATATAAAAATTTATTAAATTCGCTTAAGTTGTTTTAATTTTTTGTTATATAACGAAAAAAAATTGAGAAAATATGAGTACTAATATTAATTACGAAATTAAAAAAAGCGGCGAGATAACGATATTTAAGTTAAACGAAAAACGTTTTGATTCGTCAATTGCCGGATTGGTGAAAGGGGAGTTTACAATATTACTTCATGCCGATGAAGTTGAAAAATTGATTGTTGATCTTTCCGAAATAGAATATTGTGATAGCAGCGGGCTCAGTGCTATATTGCTTGCATTTAGAATACTACAAGCTAACGAGGGGAAGATTAGGCTTGCAGCTCCGCAAAAAAACGTTCGAACTCTTATCGAAATATCGCAGCTTAATCGTGTGTTACCTATGTATGATTCCGTTGAATTAGCTTTGGAAAATTTTTAACTAATGAATAGAGGACTTTGTATTGGAAAGGTTATTGGATTATGTTATTATTGTTGCGTATTTGGTAGGAATAGCTATATTTGGAGTGATATCCGGTGGTAAACAAAAATCGGTTAAAGATTATTTTTTAGGTTCTGATTCTGTTCCTTGGTGGGCGGTTTGTTTTTCTATTGTAGCGGCAGAAACAAGCACCCTTACTTTTATTTCAATTCCGGGTTTGGCATACTTAACAAACTTGAATTTTTTACAAGTTACTTTGGGGTATTTAATAGGGCGTATTGTTGTGGCGGTTTTCTTTTTGCCTTCTTATTTTAAAGGAGAGCTTAATACTGCATATGCTTTTTTAGAAACCCGATTTGGAGTTAAAACAAGACGTTTTGCATCAATTATCTTTTTATTTACAAGAACGGCTGCGGACGGCGTTAGACTGTTTGCTACCGCTATTCCGTTAAAATTATTATTAAATATCGATTATTCTTTAGCGATATTTATTATTGCTATTGTTGCGTTGCTATATACAATGATTGGCGGTGTTAAAGGCATTATTTGGGTAGATGTAATTCAAATGTTTACATATATTGCCGGCGCTGTAATTGCGGGTTTTATTATTATCGGTCTTTTACCCAACGGATTGGATTCTTTATTTTCGGCAGCCGCCGCAGATAATAAATTTAGTATAATTAATTGGGGTTTTGATAAAGGATTAAGCGGATTTTTTGCACAACCTTATACTTTATTAGGCGGATTGTTGGGCGGTGCTTTTTTATCTATGGCTTCACACGGTACCGATCAGTTAATTGTTCAAAGGTTACTTACTACAAAAAGTTTAGTTTCTGCAAAAAAAGCAATTATTACAAGCGGTGTTGTAGTAATTTTTCAGTTTTTTATTTTTTTGGTTGTCGGCGTAGCATTATATGCTTATTACGGAAACCTTCCTGTCAAATCCGATGAGATTTTTCCTAAGTTTATTATAGAACAGCTTCCTGTAGGATTGTCCGGATTTATTATTGCAGGTTTATTTGCTGCCGCATTATCAACCTTGGCCGGTTCAATTAGCTCTTTAGCTTCTTCAACCATGTTGGATTTATATAAGCCGATGTTCGGAAAAAATTTACAACCCGAAAAAGAATTAAAACTTTCAAGATTTATGACATTAGGCTGGGCTGTATTGCTAATATTTGCTGCAATATTTTTTATGAACTCTCCTTCTGCAGTTGTTGAATTAGCATTAAGTATTGCAAGTTTTACTTACGGCGGTTTATTGGGTACTTTTATTTTAGGTTTAATAAACAAAAAAGCAAAACAAGAAGATGCTTTGGCTGGGTTTACTGCCGGTATTTTTGTAATGATTACCGTTATTACTTTAAAACTTGTTGCATGGACTTGGTTTACTTTAGTAGGTGTTATAACAACTGTTATTATCGGTTCTATTTTAGCTTCGTTAAATAAAGAAAACAATAATTGATATTTTGAGAGATTGTAAATGGTTTTTTTAGATTGGTCAGTTATAGCGGTTTATTTTATTGTAATTTTCGGAATTGCTTATTATTACTACAAAAGGTCATCTAATACTACGCAAGAATTCTTTTTAAGCGGTAGAAACATGCCTTGGTGGTTGGCGGGTACGGCTATGGTAGCCACTACTTTTGCCGCCGATACCCCTTTGGCTGTTACAGAATTAGTTGCAAAAAACGGTATTGCCGGAAATTGGCTTTGGTGGAATCTTGCTATAGGAAGTACTTTAACGGTCTTCTTTTTTGCAAAGTTATGGCGCCGTGCCGGTATTTTAACAGATGTTGAATTTGTAGAATTACGTTATAGCGGAAAACCTGCCGCAGCATTGCGTGGTTTTAGAGCTTTATATCTTGGCTTATTTATGAATAGTATTGTGCTTGCTTGGGTTAATAAAGCTATGGAAAAAATATTTCAAGTTACTATTCCGCAATATGATGCGTTTTTGTTAGTAATTATATGTATGGTGGTAATTTCTGTTTATTCTGCAAGTTCCGGATTATTAGGTAGTGCCAGAATAGATGCAATTCAATTTGTAATTGCTATTGCCGGATCAATATTGTTGGCATTTATTGTTGTAAGCATCCCGGCAGTTAACGGAATAGAAGGGATTAAAAGTAATTTAGATAGTTGGATTTTTGATTTTACTCCTAATATTGGAAGCAGTTTGGCAGAACCGATTTACGGCGGTACATTGGCAATAACAGTAGGCGCTTTTGTTGCTTATATAGGCGTTCAATGGTGGGCTTCATGGTATCCCGGAGCTGACCCAGGCGGCGGCGGTTATATAGCACAAAGAATGATGTCCGCAAAAAATGAATCTCATTCGCTATTTGCTACTTTATGGTTTACAATTGCACATTACTGCTTGCGTCCTTGGCCGTGGATTATTGTTGCATTAGGTGCTTTAGTTCTTTTTCCCCAGTTGGGCAAATATAATTTAAGCAAGCAAGACCTTAATGCTTATAAAACTGCATTTGTACAATTTAACGAAGCTAAATCTCAAAATATTTCGTTAGATAAAAAAATAAAAGATCCTGTTTTATTGGAAAAAGCAAAAAGATTTGACGATAAAGATTTTTATGAAAGTTTTGAAAATTATGTCGATCCGGGTAAAATGTATCCTAAGTTAATGGTTAGATATTTACCTTCCGGTTTATTGGGATTGATGATTGCCGTATTTATTGCCGCGTATATGTCAACAATTTCATCGCAGCTTAATTGGGGGACTTCGTATATTATAAACGACTTTTATAAACGATTTATTAGACCGGACTCGCCCGAAAAGCATTTGATTTTAATTAGCAGACTTTCTATTGTTGTTCTAATAATTGCTTCTTTGCTAATTACTAAGTACTTTTTGAATACGATTAGCGGTGCGTGGGAATTTATAATTAATGCAAGTGCAGGATTAGGTGCGGTTTTAATTTTGCGTTGGTATTGGTGGAGAATAAATGCATGGAGCGAAATTACTGCTATGATAGCTCCTTTAATTATATATCCTATTGCAAAATACGGTTACGGAATGGAATCTCCTATTACGCTATTCCCGATTGTAATAGGTACTACTTTGGTTTGGTTAGTAGTAACATTTATTACAAAACCGGAATCGGATGAAACGTTACATAAGTTTTATGTAAAAATTCATCCGGGAGGATTTGGCTGGAAAAAAATTGCAAAAAGACATAAAGAAATTACACCTGATACAGGCTATGGTTTGTTATTTGTGAACTGGATTTTGGGAGTTGTGGTTGTATATATGACACTATTTGCAACCGGGCGAATAATTTTTAAAGATTATTTGCAGGGGGTAATATCGTTGGCAATTTCTATTGTTAGCGGTTTTATAATTTATTTAAATATTAAAAAACAAAATGTAGTAAATGATGGATTTAAACAGACTTAAAACAATTAAATTAATAATTTTCGATTTAGACGGTACGCTATTAAACGATTACAACGAAGTTGGTAAGGATACAATTATTCTGGTAGAAAAGTTGAAGGCTAAAGGGGTAAATTTTTCGTTTGCAAGCGGAAGGTTGCATAGTGCAATTACTGACCATGCGGAGACATTAAAACTTAAAACACCCCTTGTTTCGTTAGACGGGTCTTTATTAAAAACACATCCTGAAGGTAAGATTTTATTTCATTCGTACGTAAACGAAAAACATGTTATAAAAGCAATTAAATTGGCAGATAAGTTCTTACTTAAAATTGCTTTATGCCACGATGAAGCTATTTATTATACCGAGCATGATGCGTTAATTCCAAAATTATTGGATAAGTTCGGAGCTGAGTACAAAGAAGTTGATTCTTTTAAAGGATTGACAAGTCACGTTCTTGAAATTGTATTAACCGGTGATATGCGAGACTCGCTACGTTATGTAGGCAGTAAACTCTCTTTTCCTTATTCGTGGGGTTTAAGTACGTCTCAGTACAAATCGCAACGAGTTCAGGGACAGTATTATTTGGAAGTAAGGAAGCAAGGATGTAGTAAAGGTACCGGACTGACAAGACTGGCAAATATTCTTAAAGTAAAAATTAAAGAGACTGCGGTTATTGGCGATTGGTACAACGACCGGTCGTTATTTGATACCGGTGCATTTAAAGTTGCCGTAAAAAATGCTGTACCGGAATTGATAAGACTTGCCGATTATGTTACTACACGCACTAATAACGAAGACGGAGTAGCCGAATTTTTGGAATTGGTTCTTAAAGCTAAAAACGGTTAGTTTATTGAAAATTGGATTTGTTGCTTAATAAAATAGTTTTATTAACATTTTATAAATTTAAATGATTTCTCCCGAAACATATAAGCATTTAAAAGAAAGTAAAAGAATTAAAATACTGATAATGCTTATATCGGTATTATTAATTATTTTAATGTTCCCGAAGGGAGAAACTTTAGATTCCGAAGTAAATGTAGGGTCTGTATGGATTAAAGAAGATTTAATTGCTTCTATCCCTTTTGAAATTCTAAAAGACTCTAAAATTTATCAAGCCGAAAAAAATATTGCGGTTAATAAAGTACTTCCCGTTTATATTTTAAACAATAACACTAAAAGCAGAGTGCAAGATACTACTAAATATGCGTTTAAGTTTTTAGCGGCAACCATTGATAACGAACTTAATAACGGAGTTCTTCCGGTCTTAGGTAAACTTGAAATTAAAAATAATGATTACGAGGTTTTACGAAATTTAAGAAAAAACGATAAAAATATTGCTGCACGTGGTGCAAAAGGACTTAATGCTTTATTTTTACTTTTCCAAAATTTAATAGATGATGTTTACGAACGCGGAGTTATTGATACAGAACTTAGAAAAATTAACTTTAACGATATCAGTTTACGCGAAGGAAAATTTGAAACTATAATTAAAAAAAATAGTTTTTACGATAAATACAGTCTTAATAACTTTGTAAAATTATATATCAAAAATAATTTTAGTAATAACATTAATGTAATTGAAGCGGCTACAAATTATATCTCAAATTTTATTGTACCAAATATTGTTTTTAGCGAAAAAGAAACCAATATTGCCAAAAACATTGCCGAAGATAAAGTTAGTAAAAATATAGGTATTGTTAACGAAAAAGAAAGAATTGTTGCAAAGCACGAACGAATTACACCGGAAATTAAACAGAAAATTGATTCTTATAAAATAGCAAAGGCAAACGAATTAGGATTTGGCGGATTGGTAATTCAGGGAATAGGAAAATTTTTACATGTTGTAATTATTCTAACCGTTTTTGGTATTTATATCTATCTATTTAGGAAAAAAATATTTTGGGATAACTCTAAAATACTACTAATAATGCTTTTTATTGTATTTATTAGTTTTATTGCTTTTTTATTTATGCAAATTGATACTGTTGCCCCAATAGAGTATTTAATATTTATTCCGGTAGTATCTATGTTGTTAACAATTATGTTCGATTCCCGAGTAGGATTTTACGGTACCATAGTTGTAGCTTTAATTTGCGGAGGTTTACGAGGAAACGATTATATCTTTTCGGTAATGCATATAGTAGCCGGTGCATTATCGGCGTATACTGTTAGAGATATTAAAAACAGGTCTCAGATTTATAAATCTTTTTATTTTATTTTGGGTGCATATTTAACCGGTATAATTGCCTTTGGGTTTGAAAGATTTGACTCGTTTGATACTATTTTGTTAAATTCATTATTTGCTGCAAGTAATGCAATAATAAGCCCATCCTTAACATTCGGATTAATTATTTTTATTGAAAAAGCGTTTAAGATTACTACAGATTTAACCTTATTTGAACTTACGGATTTTAATAATCCGCTTTTAAGGGAGTTAGCACAGCAAGCACCGGGTACTTTTACCCATTCAATTACGATGGGGAATATGGTTGAATCTGCCGCCGACTTAATCGGAGGACGTCCGACATTAGCCCGTGTAGGTGCATATTATCATGATATTGGTAAATACTTAGAACCCGAAAATTTTGTAGAAAACCAATTAAACAACATAAATGTACATGAAAATTTAGAACCGTTAAAAAGCGTTGAATTAATTAAAAATCACGTTATTAAAGGGATTGAGCTTGCTAAAAAGAACGGATTACCGGACGAGATTGTTGATTTTATTCCGATGCATCACGGTACAATGGTAATAAGTTATTTTTACGAAAAAGCAAAACAATATTACCCTGAAGGCACAATAAATATTGAAGATTATAGATATAGCGGACCAAAACCGAATACAAAAGAGACAGCTTTATTAATGTTGGCTGACGCATGTGAATCTGCGGCAAGGGCTATGTCTGAACCCGACCCTGTTAAAATGGAAAATATGGTTAATAATATAATAGAACAACGAATTGAAGACGGTCAGTTGGATAATTCTCCACTTACTTTTAAGGAAATAAAAATAATAAAAGATTCATTTGTTAGTATTTTGCTTAGCCAACATCACAAACGTATCCGATATCCCAAACAAGACGAACTGGAAAACAATCCCAAATCCGAAAATTGATGGAACAGTTTTTAATTGAATTTTTGACTGTATTAAAATTAGAACTTAATCTTTCGGATAATACGGTTAACTCGTACAAAATTGATATTACAAAGTTATTAAGCTATTGCAATGAAATAGGTATAAACGATCTTGACAATATCTCTTATTCCGAAATTACGGATTATTTAGTAAAACAAAAAAATGAAGGAATAAGCAGCTCAACTTCTGCAAGGTATATATCTGCATTTAAAAGTTTTTTTAATTATTTACACCAGAATAAATATATTAGGCAAAATCCGAGTGAAAGACTTAAATCCAATAGAAGATACAGAAAACTTCCGGTTGTTTTAACAATTAACGAAATTGACGAAATTTTTGCTATTCCCGATATAAGTGACAAATTAGGATTAAGAGACCGTGCCATGCTGGAAGTTTTATATTCATCAGGATTAAGAGTTTCGGAGTTAATAAATTTAAAAATTAGCGATTTGTTTTTAGCCGATGAAGTAATACGAGTGCTGGGAAAGGGTAATAAACAACGTATTGTGCCTATTGGCAGCAGTGCAATTAATTGGTTAAATAAATATTTTTTAAATTCCCGCATTTTTTTGGAAAGAAAAGACAAAAGCAAAAATATTGTTTTTTTAAACAATAGGGGAACGGGATTAACTCGTATGGGTGTGTGGAAAATTATATTATACTATACAAAAGAAGCAAAAATAAATAAAGAAGTGCATCCGCATACTTTTAGGCATTCGTTTGCAACACATTTGGTAGAGGGGGGCGCAGATTTACGTGCAGTTCAAGAAATGCTTGGGCATGCCGATATTTCGACAACACAAATATATACACACATAGATAGAGATTATATTAAACAAATGCATAGGGAATATCATCCACGTGGAAAATAAGATTATTATATTGTTAGTTACGCTATTATTGGCGTTTGGCTGTAATAAGCAGCAATTAGATTCTAA
>CALGLM010000519.1 GCA_937930275.1 uncultured Ignavibacteria bacterium | reverse complement strand
CCGGATGTTCGTTATTAATTCAGCATATCTTTGAATTAGCGGGATTTCCGAAATTTTGCTTTAATTCGTTATTAATTTCAAGTTCGCAAGTTGAAGCCGTTATCCGCAATCCTTTGGCTAAAGCTGCAACGTTAACGGGAAGCGAGCCCGCAGGAAAATCGATAGCTACTATTGCGGGAAGTTGTATTAAAAAAACAGTACTTGAATTAGGCGGAAGCGACCCGTTTATAATTTTGGAAGATGCCGATTTAGAAGTTGCCGCAAAAACTGCCGTTAGCGCACGTTTGCTTGCTAACGGTCAAAGCTGCATAGCGGCCAAACGATTTATTGTGACCGAAAAAGTTTATGATAAATTTGTTGACTTGTTTGTTGAAAATATGAAAAAGATTAGAGTCGGAAATCCGATTGAGTCGGATATTGACTTAGGTCCATTGGTAAGAAAAGAGGCGTTAGAAGAACTTGACCATCAATTAACCGAATCTGTAAAATTAGGAGCAACAGTTTTGTTGGGGGGTAAAAAGATTGAAGGACTTGGCTGTTTTTATGAACCGACTATTCTAACCAACGTTAAAAAAGGAATGCCGGCTTACAGCGAAGAAGTATTTGGTCCCGTAGCTGCAGTTATTAAAGTGAAAGACGAAAAAGAAGCGATAAAAGTTGCAAATGACACCGTATTTGGTTTAGGTGCTTCGTTATGGACTAACGACCTTGAAAAAGCCAAAATGTTGGTAGCTAAAATTAATGCGGGAAATGTTTTTGTTAACGAGTTGGTGAAAAGTGACCCACGTCTTCCTTTTGGCGGCGTAGGTGTATCGGGTTACGGACGAGAACTTTCGCATTACGGAATAAAAGAGTTTGTTAATATTAAAACCGTTTATATTAATAAATAATTAAAATGTTTGTTTAAGCAATAAACAATTTTAACCCCTATTTAAAACAAAAAAAGCACTCTTAAAAAAGAGTGCTTTTTTATTTGCAAATGATAATTTTTATCTATAGAATTTATATCTGTTATCTTCAATATCTGCTTCTTTACGAATTTTTTGCATCCATTCGGAAATTAAACGTTGTTTGCGGAATTGAATTAAATTATCGCGAATTATATTTCTTTGAACTGCATATGCGTTTTCATCAAATTGAGTGCGGTTGGTTATTTTAACTATAAATGCACCGCGTGTGCCTTTAACGGGATCGGATATAACGCCTACTTTACCATCAACACCATAGTTAAGTAAACCATATTCACGCCCTAATGAAGGAATTGTGCCTCCGGGGGTAAATGTTACGCCTAATGCAACTGTTGCTTGAGGATAAACATTATATGCTGCATTAAAATCGCCGTTAATTTCCTTTTTAAGGTTAGCGGCTATTTTCATTGCTTTTTCAACTTTCTTTTCACGTATAACTTGACTTTTGATAGTTTCTTTTAATTCTTCAAAAGGTCTAAAACCGGCTTTTTCGGAAGAAGTTATTGTACAAACAACATAACCTGCAGCTACTTTATAAACTTCACTTATATCGCCAATGCTACCGTTAAAAATAAATTTAATTAAAGAACGGTTTAAACCTAAACCCGGAATTACGCCGGCTTCTTCTGTAAAAGCACCGCTTTCAATAACTTTATATTTTAACATTTTTGCTTCTTTATCAAAACCGTTTTCGTTTGCAATATATGAAAAGTCGTTTGCATCGTTATAGATTTTATCTGATGTTGAAGCAGAAGTTTCTATTTTATTTACAAGTTTTTCTAAAACAACTTTATCGTTAGATGCGTCTGTAACTTTAATAATATGGTAACCGTACGATGTTTTAACCGGCTTTTGAATTTGGTTTACTGCTCCGCTAAAACAAGCATCTTCAAATTCTTTAACCATACGTTGTCTGCCAAACCAGCCTAAATCACCTCCGTTTGCGGCACTTCCCGGATCTTTTGAATATTCGCGAGCTAATTTACCGAAATCTTCACCTTTAACTAATCGGTCATATAGTTCGGTAGCTGTTTTTAATGCTGCTTCTTCACCGCCGTTTGCAGGGTCAGAAGGAATTAAAATATGTGATGCTTTAACTGCCGTTCTTTGACTTTCTGTTATTTTAGCTACTACGTTGTATAAAGTAAATCCTTCCCACGAAACAATAGGACCGACAATTTGACCTGCCGAAGCTTTTGCCAATGCAGCAATTACGTTTGGCGGTAACATAGAAATGTTTGTTGTATCAACTTTATATGGCTGCGTAGAATAATCTTGAATAAGCTGTTTGAAAGGAATTTGTTCCTCTTTAGCTTTTTTCATAATAGCTTCTAAGTTTTTTACTACTGCATTTGTATCGTCTTTTGAAGGAGCTAATCTAAAAAGAACGTATTTAATTTTGCGCTGAGCTTCAACTTTGTATTCGTTCAAATGCTTATCATAATAAGCTTTTAGGTCAGAATCGTTAAAAGTTATTTCTTTATCGCTCATTTTTCCTATATCAACAAAAACATAATCTGCCGTAATGTTAATGTTTTGATCGGCAAATTGACGTCTTATTTCGTTTTCGCTAACGTTTATAGTTCCTAATACGTAATTTTGCAATTTTTCTTGTAATAATTGCTGGCGTAATACTTCTTCTGCCTGAACCATTGCGGTACTATTGCGTCTATCTCTAATAGCAGCATCATAAGCTTCGCGATTAAAACGACCTAATGAATCCGTGAAATATTGAGTTAAAAACTGAGGCGGATTTGGTCCTGTTACAACATCAACAATCTCTTGGTCTGTTACTTTAATTCCAAATTCTTCAATTTTTTGCTCTAATAATATTTGTGTAACTAACGCTTCCCATGTTTGTTCTCTGATGGACTCCATTTGGTTGTCGTCAACTTGCATTCCTTGGCGCTGCTGATTTTCGCGGTATCTTTCTATTGCTGCGGCATATTCTTGATATGTTATATCACGACCGTTAACAGATCCCACGTTATTTGAACGTGCACCAAAAATTTCCATGACTTTTGTATCCATTAAAGCCATGTATAAAATAAATATACCTCCTACCGATATAATAAACCAGGGAGCCAGATTTCGCATACGAGCCATCATACCCATAGGCTTTTTTCCTCCATCATACTATTTCATTTAGTTGTTAAAAGTTTCAAACTTTAAATTTACGTACATTTATAATTAAAAGCAATTAAATATTTAAAAATATATATATATTATATAATATCAAGTTTAGCAAAGTCTTTTTCAATAGTTAATTTCAAAACGTTTTACCGAAGTATTACATAATAATTTTATTTTATAAATTCATTGTTTACAATATATGCGGATACTTTATAAAACATTAAATTTACCTATTATTTGTTCCCCCAACAAAGTGGTTTTGTATTTTTGCTTGGGACTTTGGGGCTTTTCGGGCATTGTCATTTCAATTAAATTAAGAATTATTAAGGGGTTAATATATTTTTTGCTAAAGTACTTTCTATCGGTCAATCCAATTAATAGTTGTATTTCGTTTCTTAATTTAGGCACTAAACAGAATTCCAATATCTTTATTATTTGAGGAGAACTTTCTACAAAATTTAAAACAACTTGGGGGGTAGCTTGGGGGGTAGCTTCCGATTTTAAGTTTTTATCAAGCTTTACTTTGTGTTCTTTTTGCGAAATAAAAGTATCAGAATCCACATTATTTTTAATT
>CALGLM010000518.1 GCA_937930275.1 uncultured Ignavibacteria bacterium | reverse complement strand
GCTCCTGATTTTGTTAAAAACGTACTTGCTAAGATGATGGCAGGAAAAGGTGACGATATTCCGGTAAGCGATATGCCTATAGACGGTGTATACCCTTCAGGAACTACAAAATGGGAAAAAAGAAACATTGCACTTGAAGTGCCTACTTGGGATCCGGAAGTGTGTATTCAGTGCGGTAAATGTTCATTAGCTTGCCCGCATGCAGCAATTAGAATTAAAGTATATGATAAAGAGTTATTAAAAGATGCTCCAAAAACCTTTAAATATATTGACGCAAAAGGTAAAGAATTTAAAGACTTAGCTTATACAATTCAAGTTGCGGTTGAAGATTGTACAGGATGTGAATTATGTTATGAAGTATGTCCTGCAAAGAATAAAAAAGAACCTAAATTCAAAGCATTAAATATGGCTCCCCAAATTCCGTTGCGTGAAGCTGAAAGAGAAAACTTTGAATTCTTCTTAAATGTTCCGGAGTTTGACAGATCTAAATTAAATTTAACATCTGTTCAAGGCAGCCAGCTCTTAGAGCCTTTATTTGAATTCTCAGGTGCTTGCTCCGGTTGTGGCGAAACTCCTTATGTAAAATTAGTTTCGCAGTTATTTGGTGACAGAAGTTATATAGCAAACGCTACAGGTTGTTCATCAATTTATGGAGCAAACTTACCGACAACTCCTTGGACAACAAACAAAAACGGAAGAGGTCCTGCATGGGCAAATTCGTTATTTGAAGATAATGCCGAATTTGGTTTTGGTATGCGAGTAACAATTGATAAACAAAATGAACAAGCAAGAGAATTAGTAGCAAAATTTGCATCACAAATTGGTGAAGATTTTGCAAGTGCAATATTAAATGCTGACCAAAAAGATGAAGCCGGCATTTATGAACAAAGAGAAAGAGTAGAGTTATTAAAAGAAAAATTAGCCACAATTAACGATCCTGATGCCGCAAGACTTAATGATTTAGTTGAATTTTTAGTTAAAAAATCTGTTTGGATTATAGGCGGTGACGGTTGGGCATATGATATTGGTTATGGCGGATTAGATCACGTATTAGCAAGCGGTAAAAATGTAAATATATTAGTACTTGATACCGAAGTTTATTCAAATACCGGTGGTCAGATGTCCAAATCTACCAGTATTGGTGCCGTTGCTAAATTTGCTGCAGCCGGAAAACGTATGGGTAAAAAAGATTTAGGATTAATGGCTATGAGTTACGGAAATGTTTATGTTGCAAAAGTTGCTATGGGTTCAAACGATTTACACACAATACGTGCATTTGTTGAAGCTGAAGCTTATGACGGACCTTCGTTAATAATTGCATATTCTCATTGCATTGCTCATGGAATTAATATGGCAAAAGGTTTTGAATGTCAAAAATTAGCAGTTGATAGCGGACACTGGCCATTATTCAGGTACAACCCAGCTTTAGCCGATGAAGGAAAGAATCCTTTAAAATTAGACTCAAAAGCTCCAAAGATAAAGTTAGAAGATTATATTTATAACGAAACACGTTATAAAATGCTTACCAAGTCACATCCTGAAATTGCAAAAGAACTTTTAGCTTTAGCACAAGAAGAAGTTAATAAACGTTGGAAATATTACGAACAATTAGCATCTCTTGATTTCGGAACAAAAACTGAAAATTAATAAATAACGCCCCGTTTTAACGGGGCAGTTTTTCAAAATTTTTTAATAATTTGGAGTAAAAATGGATTTAACGACAACATATATGGGGCTAAAACTTAAAAACCCGATAGTTTCTTCTGCCTCTCCATTATCAGAATCTGTTGATAGTGTAAAAGCTTTAGAAGATGCAGGTGCATCTGCAGTAGTTGTATATTCTTTGTTTGAAGAACAAATAAGCCACGAATCTGGTGAA
The DNA here is from genome assembly GCA_937930275.1 of uncultured Ignavibacteria bacterium. Taxonomy (GTDB): domain Bacteria; phylum Bacteroidota; class Ignavibacteria; order Ignavibacteriales; family Melioribacteraceae; genus JAEXOD01. Next base: position 633 of record CALGLM010000518.1, on the reverse strand, counting down.
TTAGATCATTATTTAACGTATGGTGCAGAAAGTTATGCAGAAGCAATATCTTATTTTCCGCAACCTGATGATTTTAGAACCGGTCCATACGAATATTTAGATCATATAGCTAAACTTAAAAAATCTGTTGATATTCCGATTATCGGTAGTTTGAACGGTGTTAGCACAGGTGGTTGGGTAAAATATGCTAAAAACATTGAAGATGCCGGCGCCGATGCGTTAGAACTTAACGTTTATTATATTCCTACAAGTCCGCAATTAACCGGTTCGGAAATTGAGACTATGTATATTGACACATTAAAAGCAGTTAAAGCAAATACTAAAATTCCGGTTGCCGTAAAACTTAGCCCTTATTTTACATCTTTAGCAAACTTGGCTGCACAATTAGATAAAGCCGGTGCTGACGGTTTAGTTATGTTTAATAGATTTTATCAACCTGATTTTGATTTGACAAATTTGAGTGTAGTTCCGAATTTAGTTTTAAGTAATAATTGGGAAATGCGTTTACCGTTACGTTGGATTTCTATTTTATTTGGAAAACTAAATGCAAGTTTGGCAGCTACAAGCGGAATTCAATCTGCAGAAGACGTTATTAAAATGGTGATGGCCGGAAGTGATGTAACTATGCTTTGC
>CALGLM010000517.1 GCA_937930275.1 uncultured Ignavibacteria bacterium | reverse complement strand
CTATTGGCTGTTTCTTGCGGATCGGATGAGTTACCGTTAGCAAATTGCATAGTATAATCTAAAGTTAAACTTAAAGGAGAAAGGTCACGGTGATTTAAAGAAACCGTAAACCCCGCTACGCTTCCGAAATCTACGTTTGTAAATCTTGCGTAATCTGCGGCTGCATATGTACTAATAAATTCAACACCCAGTAAATCACGAATATCTTTACAAAAGAATGATAACTCAGCGCCAAAAAAGTTTGAAATTGCTTGTTTGTATCCAAACTCGTATTGAATTGTTTTTTCCGGTTTTAAGTTAGGATTACCCATAACACCATAACTTATACCGCCGGCTTGCAAGTTTTCTAAAATCGTATAATCAGCATTGCTATATAGTTGACCTAATCCCGGCATTTGGTAAAAATGCCCGTAAGAAAAGTAAACCGAAGAAGATTCCGTTAACGGAAAACTAAACCCTAAACGGGGTGCCAATGCTGTTTTAACAGTCGTTGATATTAATTCTGATTTAGGTGCCCCGGAAATTGCATTTGCCGGATTTTGTAAATCGGAAGGAACGGTAGTATTTGCATCAAAATATTCAAATCTTACACCTGCACGAATTACAAAATCACCCCATTCCATTCTATCTTGAACATAAGATGAAAATTGAATCGGATTATATTCTAAAACTCTGCTTATATTCTCTCTGGGTTGAAGTGTTTGAACTCCGTCCACTGTTGTTTCAACTAAAACGCCCGGTGAACCAAAAGACATTTTATTGTATTGTCCTTCAAATCCTACTTCTATTAAATCTCTTCTTGTAACTTGGTAATTAAAATCTCCCTTATATACCAATGCATTTGTTTTTTGAATCCATCTGCCTAAATCTACGCCTTGAACAATTGCACCGTCTTCATAATTTGCATCTCCTTTTGGCGTGCCTGCTTCAATATATTTTTGATCGTAAGCACTTTCGTACTTATAATCTTTATAATCAAAATAATTTTGTCTAAAATTTAACTTATAAAACATTTCGTCATTTATTGAGTGCGTAAATCCTAAACCATGCGTAAATGATAATGTTTTGTTTTCTTTTATTCCGTCTGGATTTAATCTATATGCATGATCATAATTCTTTCGCTTATTTTGATTTAACGTAACCTGATAACTGAATTGCATTCCTTTAATTGAATTATTGGTAATTTTAAATTGTCCTGACCATTCCGACCAATTAGACATCGATACTTTTTCATTATCGCCCGTAGGATTAAATTCTCTTGTTTCAAAATTATTTTTGTCTGTAGGATTAAATCTTCTTGTACCGAATAACCAACCTTCATTACTATATTTTCTACCGCTTATAAAAAAAGTAGTTTGCGGTAAATAAGTAGGACCGCTTACGGTAATTTGGTAATTTTGAATAGCAAAAGGATTAAAATCATCGTTATTAGGATATTTTGAAGTCTCTGTCGTATAATAATCTCCAAAATACGATTCGGCATAAACTTCAAATCTATCGCTACCGGATTTTAATATTGCGTTAACCACACCGCTCATTGCCTGTCCGTACTTAGCATCAAATGTACCGCTAATTACCTGTACTTCCTGCAAAACCGAACGGTCAAGCTCTAATGAAGATGAATTGTTATAAGGATTATTTACGGTTACACCGTCAACCTGAAATTGAACTTCACCTATTCTTCCGCCTCTAAAGTGTCCGTCAACAACACCGGCTTGCAGATTAACAATTTCGTTAAGTCCTTGAACCGGTAAGTTTTCAATTTCTTCTTTACCCACTGACGAAACAGAGCTGGTTTGGCTAAATTCTACAATCGGCTTTTTTGCAACAACTACTACTTCATCCCCCTTAATTACTTCGGGAGCCAAAGTTACATCCAGCTTTGTTGTTTGATCAGCATTAATCTTAACTTTTTGAATTACTTTTGTTTGATATCCTATATACTGAACACGAACATTGTAGTACCCCGCCCGTATATTAAGAATTGAGTAATATCCTTCAATATCTGTTGCGGCACCAATTGTAGTGTTTTCAAATATAATGTTTGCAGCTATTAAAGGATTTCCGTCTTCATCTACTACTCTTCCGGCAAGTTTACCACTCGTTTGTCCGTTTATAATTCCGACCGAAAGAATACAAATCAAAAAAGTAAATAAAAACGGTTTTATTTTATTTGTATAAAGTGCAGGCACATTTACCTCACATAAAAATTTTTAATTGAATGTCATTACATTTTCGGAAAATTTAGAACTTTCCCCGATTGTATTAAATAATCGGGGAAAGCCGATAAAATATTATCTACTTCATTAAAAGGATTTTACCGATATTGCTGTTATAACCTTTTGAACCGTTAAATTTAATTTGATAGAAATAAACACCGCTTGCCAAACCTGCAGCGTTAAATTTGTATTCGTTGCTACCTGCAGAAATCGAATTTAATTCAATTGATTTTACTAACTGTCCTAATGAATTATAGAAAACAATATTTGCATTTCCTGTTTCGGGAACTGAAAATTTAATTGTTGTTGAAGGGTTAAACGGATTAGGATAGTTGCCTAATAATTCAACACTTGTAGGCAATAATTTAGTAACGTTTTCTTCAACGCCTACTAATGTATTTGGATCTAAAACTGCCCATGCTGCTGCTGGACCACCTGCATGTTCTCTGAAGAACCATACACGCGTTCCGTAGTTGTTTAGTTGATCATCAAACGAATCACCGTCAAACAATGCAAAACCCATAAACATTAATTTATCGCCTAAATCGGCTGAGTAACCTAATTTAGTTAAATCTATCTTCATTTCAACTATGTAACCTTCGTCAACATCCGAGTTTATGTTTACAGTTGATGCACCTTTTAACGAATATCCCAATTGTGAATCCGAAGAATCTAACAATGCCGGTAATGCATCATAAGCTGCAAACGAGCCGTCCATACTAAAGTTTGCACGTAATAATTTGAATATCATCGTATTTTCTACGTTTAATGCTTGTCTATCACCTAAAACTAATCCAAAACCGTCAACTTTATCATATACTTCTGTGCCTTGAATTATTTGGTCGTTAACATCAGCCGCAACATACAGGTATTTATCTTTAAAGAAGAATTTTACTTTTGCCGATGCTGAATCTAATATAGGAGGACGTGAACCCGAAACTAATTCAGGTTGATATTGACAGATCGGAAGAGCGTCGTGTAGGGAAAGAGTGTAGATCTCGGTGGTC
>CALGLM010000516.1 GCA_937930275.1 uncultured Ignavibacteria bacterium | reverse complement strand
TTTAATAGGGAATGATACGATGTTAAAAAAAGGATTGTTAATATTATTTTTATTACCGATTATTAGTTTTGCTAATAATGATAATTTATATATTCGAGTTAACCAGGCAGGTTATTTGCCGACCGATATTAAAGCTGCGGTAGTGTTCTCAAAATCTGATTTTACTATTAAAGATTTTGAACTTGTGGACTATAACACTAATAAAGTAATATTTAAATCAAATAAGATAAAAGAATATGGTGAGTTTTGGGGTTATAAAAAAGGATACAGAATTTATTTTTCAGACTTTGAAAAAATAGGTAAATATTATATTCAAATCGGAACACAAAAATCAGTACCGTTTACAATAGGGTATGATGTTTATACAGGTTTTGCCGATAGTTTACTATTTTATATTAGGCAGCAAAGATGCGGTTATAATCCCTTTTTAAAGGATAGCTGTCATGTGCATGACGGATTTATTATTTATAACGGGAAAAAAGACAGTTTGCATATTGATGTGACCGGCGGTTGGCATGATGCAAGCGACTATTTGCAATATTTACCGACAAGTGCAACCTCCGTTTTTCATCTTTTGTTTGCTTACTATAAAAACCCAAATTCGTTTTCAGATAGATTTGATTATAACGGAAATCAGGTGAAAAATAATATTCCGGATGTTTTGGATGAAGCAAAATGGGGATTAGATTGGATGTTAAAAATGAACCCAAATGATGGTGAGTATTATAATCAAATAGCTGATGATAGAGACCATGCCGGATATAGATTGCCTACAAAAGATTCCATAAGTTACGGAAAAGGACTTGAAAGACCGGTTTATTTTGTTAACGGTAAAATACAAGGGTGTTTCAACAATAAAAATAGAACTACCGGTTCTGCAAGTTCGGTTGCAAAATTTGCAAGCTCATTTGGTTTAGGTTCATTATTATTTAAAGAGATAGACTCGGATTTTGCAAGTTTATTAAAACAAAAAGCAATAAAAGCTTATGATTATGCATTGGCAAACGAAGGCTATTTTCAAACAGCTCCGGCAAAATCGCCATATTTTTATGAAGAAGAAAACTGGTATGATGATATGCAGCATGCCTCTTCATCGTTATATATTTTAACAGGTGACGGTAAATATTACAATGATGCGATAAAGTTTTCGTCTATGGAAAAATATCCTCCTTGGATGGGTGCTGATACAGCTCGACATTATCAATGGTATCCTTTTGTAAATGTTGCTAATTATTTAATTGCTGCAAATGCAAAATCGAAAGAAGATAAAAACCTAATAGAAAGCTATATAAACGAAGGACTATTAAAAATACAGCAACGCGGTAAAAACAATCCGTTTTTAATAGGAGTTCCGTTTATTTGGTGTTCAAACAATTTAGTTTCGGCTGCAATTACGCAATATAGGTTATTGAATAATCCGGAGTTTGCTGAAACCGAAACAGCACTAAGAGATTGGCTATTTGGATGTAACCCTTGGGGTAAATGCATGGTTATAGGTTTACCGGAAGACGGAAATTATCCGTTAGACCCACATTCTGCACTTGCAACTAATTATGGTTATAAATTAACCGGAGGACTTATTGATGGTCCCGTTTACGGAACTATTTTTAATAAACTAAAAGGGATAACACTCCACTCGGGTGATGAATATGCAGATTTACAACCTTCATACGTTTTATATCACGATGATTACGGAGATTATAGCAGTAACGAGCCCACACTTGACGGAACTGCGGGGTTGGCATTTTATTTCTCATATCTTCAAAATAAAGGAGAAGAATTAAAATCCCAAAATAATAAGATTGAGATAAATAAAGGGGCAATTATAAGAGGTGATAAAGAAAAAAAAGAAATATATTTAATCTTTTCTGCTCATGAATTTGCCGATGGTGCTTCTACAATAATTAAAACGTTAAAAAATAACGGAATTAAAGCATCGTTTTTCTTTACAGGTGATTTTTATAGAAATTCCGAGTTTGAACATATAATAACAGAATTGAGACAAGCAGGAAATTATTTAGGAGGGCATTCAGATAAGCACATATTATATGTAGATTGGAATAATAGAGATTCGTTATTAGTTTCTAAAAAGACAATGCAAGAAGATATTGAAAATAACTACGCCGCTATGCAGAAATTTGGCATTCAAAAAGGAGAAAGTAAATATTTCTTACCTCCTTTTGAGTGGCACAACGAAAAAGTATGCAGTTATGCAGAACAACTGGGAGTGCAAATTATTAATTTAACTCCAAAAACAATGATTAATCAAGATTGGACTATTCCTACCGGCGGGGGTAAATATTATTCAAGTGATGAATTAATTTCCAAACTGTATGATTTTGAAAAAAACGATAAGTACGGTCTTAACGGTACAATATTATTAATGCATTTTGGCACGCACTCTGATAGAACAGATAAATTGTATAATAAACTTGATGATATTATTAAAAAATTAAAGAAAAAGGGGTATGTGTTTAAAACAATTGATACGTTATAACAACTAAATAATTGTTGCTAAATTATTTAATCTTAGACTAATTATTCATTTTAAACTTTTTTTCAAGTCAAAACATCTAAGGCATAAAAACCGTAAAATATGAAAAAGTATTATTTTATTTCAATTATTGTATTTTTAATAGTAATTGCGTTTACTACTTGTATAAATGCACAAAATTTATATTTTCCGCCGATTAACGATGATAGTTGGGAAAGACTTTATATGAATGATCTTGGATGGGATTCAAGTAAAACCGACCAACTATTTCAAAAGTTAGATAATGATAATACAAAAGCCCTGTTGATATTAAAAGACGGTAAACTTGTTATAGAAAAATATTTTGGTGATTTTAATAAAGATAGTTTATGGTACTGGGCAAGTGCTGGAAAAACTGTTACATCTTTTTTAATTGGTATTGCAAAACAGCAAAATTTATTAAAATTAAGCGATAGAACTAATAAATATTTGGGCACCGGCTGGACAAGTCTGCCAACAGATAAAGAAAATTTAATTACAATAAAGCATCAATTATCAATGACTACGGGATTGGATGACAGTGTAGAAGACCCTTATTGTACTAACCCTGAGTGTTTAACTTATAAAGCAGATGCGGGAGAGCGTTGGGCTTATCATAATGCTCCATATACTCTTTTAGACGGGGTTATTGAAGGCGCTTCCGGTAAATCTATTAACCAATATTATTTTAATGAATTAAGAAATAAAATTGGAATGAATGGGTTTTTTATTAAATCTGGCTTTAATAATGTACTTTATACAAATGCACGTAGTATGGCACGGTTTGGTTTATTAATTTTAAACATAGGAAATTGGGATACCATACAAATTCTCTCTGATTCAGCATATTATAGAGAAATGATAAATACTTCTCAAAATATCAATCTATCATATGGTTATTTGTGGTGGTTGAACGGAAAAGAGAGTTTTATGATACCGCAATCACAATTCGTTTTTAATAGTGTACTTAATCCTTCTGCTCCGGCAGATATGTTTTGTGCATTAGGAAAAAACGGGCAAATTTTAAATATTGTTCCATCTAAAAACTTGATTGTTGTGAGAATGGGAAATGCACCGGATAATTCTTTGGTTCCGTTTTTGCTAAATGAGGAAATGTGGCAGTTAATTAATCCGATAATAGAACCAACAAGTTTAATAAAAGACCAATCTAATGGTATAAATTTTTCATTATCTCAAAACTACCCAAATCCATTTAATCCGTTAACTACAATAAATTTTTCTATCCCTAAGTATAGTAAAGTGACTTTAAAAGTTTATGATGTATTAGGCAAGGAAGTTTCAACATTATTAAATGAAGAACTGAACCCCGGTATTTACAATAAAAATTGGGATGCAAGCAATTTAAGCAGCGGTATTTATTTTTATCGATTACAATCCGGTGACTATATTGAAACTAAGAAGCTCTGTTTAATAAAGTAATTATTTTATAGAACTAATAAGACTAAATATCTGTTTAATATTTAAACAGGAGTTTATATGTTTAGAATAACAACACTTTTAGTTTTATTAGCATCAATATCAATTTTTGCTCAAAGCACAAAAGGGGATAAAATGAATAATATTTTAGAATATAAGGTTAAAGATATAAACGGAAAAGAAGTTACCTTAAGTAGTTACAAAGGGAAAGTACTTCTTATTGTAAATGTTGCAAGTAAATGCGGATATACAAAACAATACAAAGGTTTGCAAGAACTTTACACTAAATATAAAAACGAGGGATTTGAAATTTTAGGATTTCCTTGTAATGATTTCGGAAATCAGGAACCGGGAAGTAACAAAGAGATAAAAGAATTTTGTGAAATGAATTTTGGTGTAACTTTCCCGATGTTTGATAAAGTTAAAGTTCTTGGCGAAAATAAAGCTCCTTTATATGCCAAATTAACTGATAACAGTGTGACCGGTAAAGAAGAAATCAAATGGAATTTTGAAAAGTTCTTAATTGATAAAAATGGTAATATAGTTAAAAAATACAAAAGCGGTATTGAACCGCTTTCGAAAGAACTTGTCGGAGACTTGGAAAAAGAACTTAAGAATTAGTTTTTTCCATTTCTTCTTTTACAACAAATTTGGCGGCGATTAAATTGTTATGAGATACATTTAAGTTGCCGCTTATTTTTCTAATAAAATACTCTTCGTAACTATTTATAACGTTATCTGCTAATATTATACGCCATAAGTTTTCAACAATTTTATATTTATCTTCAGCCGAAAGCTTGTGGTTAATTACTTCTGTAAATTCATATAAACTAACGCTTTTTTTTCGAACTTCTTCCGTATGCATTATTAGCTCTTCAATCTCGGAATCGGAAAGATTAAACTGCTTTCTAAATATTTTGAAGATCTGTTCTTTTTCGATATTAGAAAAATTATCGTCTGAGTAAGCAATTTCCAAGAAAATAGCACAGGTTGCAATTTGCAAATTATTTTTGCTATTAACTACTTCCGAAATTGTTTCTTCGTTTTTATTGCCTTCCGAAAAAAGCTTTTTTAAAACGTTTAGCATTCTAACCTCTTAATATTCAATAACTTGATATTCAACTTTCTTTTTTGTAATAGGGTATCTTTCGTAAAGTTCAACTAAAAATTTAAGCATTTCGGCAGTATTATCATTTACTTGGTCATTAGTAAATCGCCATGTCCAGTTTCCGCCTAATTTACCCGGAAAATTCATTCGTGCATCACTACCTAAGTTAAGTACGTCTTGTAAAGGTAATAAAACTAAATTTGCTACAGATTTATAAGCTTCTTTAATTATTTCGTAACAAATATTATCACCATAGTAACCTAAGTAGTCGCAAGTCCATTTATACAATTCAGGGTCTTCATTTTTTGCCTTTTCAAAAAAACCGCGAGTTGTATCATTATCGTGTGAACCGGTATAAACAACACAATTAGGGACAAAGTTGTGAGGTAAAAATTTCTTTTCGCCTTCTTTTCCGAAAGCAAATTGCATTATTTTCATTCCTGGAAAATCGAATTTATCTCTTAGTTCTACAACAGATTCAGTAATTAATCCTAAATCTTCTGCTAAAATTGGTGCATTTCCAAGTTTTTCTTTTATTACTTTAAAAAGTTTTTCTCCCGGTGCTTTTACCCATTTGCCAAACTGGGCTGTAGGTGCGTCCCCGGGTATTTCAAAAAAGGCATCAAAACCACGGAAATGGTCTATTCTAACTATATCAACCATTTCAAATAGTTTTGCAAATCTTTTTTGCCACCACAAGAAATCATCTTTTTCCATCTCTTCCCAGCGGTACAAAGGATTACCCCAAAGTTGTCCCGTAGGGCTAAAATAATCAGGAGGTACTCCTGCGCAAGTAAGCAATTTGCCTTTTTCGTCAACTGTAAACAACTCTTTATTTGCCCACAAATCAGAACTATCGTATGCAATAAAAATAGGTAAATCTCCTACAACTTTAATATGGTTTTTATTGGCATAATCTTTAATTTTCATCCATTGGCGATCAAAAACAAACTGTACAAAATTGTAATAATCAATTTTATCAGCAAGCATTTCAGTCCATTTATCAACAGCACCTTCATATCTAAATGCAATTTCGGGGGTCCAATCAGTCCAAGCAATACCCCCGTGGTACTCTTTTGCTGCCATAAATAGTGAAAAATCTTTTAACCACGATGAATTTAAATTGACAAATTTATTATATTCTTCAGTAAAATTGTCTCTTTTATCATTAAAAATTGAATAAGATTTTTTTAAGAGTTCGGTTTTTAAGCCAATTACTTTCCCAAAATCAATATGAGATGTAAATAAATCGGGGTAATTATCAATGTCCTCTTGATCCAACAATCCGTCTTCTACCAATAATTCAGGACTTATAAGTAGTGGATTACCGGCAAATGCCGAAAAACATTGATAAGGAGAATCACCGTATCCGGTTGGTCCTAATGGAAAAACCTGCCATAATGACTGTTCGGCTTTAACTAAAAAATCAACAAATTTGTAGGCTTCTTTACCAAGGTCTCCAATACCAAATTTTCCGGGTAAAGAAGTAGGGTGCAGCAATATACCGGCGCATCTTTCAAAACTCATTTTTTCCTCAATTTTTGTTTTTGTTATATTGCAAATTACAAAAAAAATATGATTTTTAAATATTATTTATAATAATATTGATAAGCGTAAACGTTTAAGTTTACAAACTTTAAAAAAATAAATTTTTTGCTTTATAAAAAATTAATTTGGTTTTTTAAAGCTATTTAACTTAATTTAAGATAAACTTTTTTTCTTTTACATCTTCCTGTATTACTATTGAAAGTCTCAAAGTGTTCCGCTTTACGAGAGTGGGGCTTATTATCAAAATTTACGTTGACAATTAAAGTTATTAAACGATATTATATTATTTGAAAGGGAAATAAAATGAAGATTTCAAGACTTTTTACAAAAACAGGTAAAAAGGCTGATTTTGATATCAAGTATGAAGAGCGAGTTTCTGAGATTAAAAACACTGATCAGAGCGTTGTCTTTAAAATGGATAAAGTTACTGTTCCGAGTTTTTGGTCTCAGGTTGCAACTGATATTTTGGTAAGCAAATATATGAGAAAAGCCGGAGTACCTGTATTCACTAAAAAAATTCCCGAAGAAGGAATTCCCGAGTGGTTACAAAAAAGTGAGCCTGATACTGAAAAACTTGAAAAGTTGACGGCAGATAAACGGTTTGGTGCCGAAACCTATGCACAGCAAGTATTTAACAGACTTGCCGGAACATGGACATATTGGGGTTGGAAGGCGGGATTTTTTGATTCCGAAGAAGATGCTTTATCCTATTATGACGAAATGTTTTATATGTTAGCACATCAAATGTGTGCACCTAATAGTCCGCAATGGTTTAATACCGGTCTAAATTGGGCTTATGGCATTAACGGACCTTCGCAAGGGCACTACTATGTTGATTTTGAAACAAAAGAATTAGTTCAATCTACTGACGCTTATACTCACCCTCAACCCCACGCTTGTTTCATTCAATCCATTAGTGATGATTTGGTTAATGAAGGCGGAATAATGGAGCTATGGGTAAGAGAAGCTCGCTTATTTAAGTACGGAAGCGGTACGGGAACAAACTTTTCTGGTATAAGAGGTATAAACGAACCTTTAAGCGGTGGCGGTAAATCTTCGGGATTGATGAGTTTTTTAAGAATAGGGGATAGATCTGCCGGTGCAATAAAATCCGGAGGTACTACCCGCCGTGCGGCTAAAATGGTTACTTTAGATATAGATCATCCCGATATTGAAGATTATATAAATTGGAAAGTTGTTGAAGAACAAAAAGTTGCGGCAATTGTAGCGGGAAGCAAATTATGCAATTTCCATGCTAATAACATTATTAGTGCTTGTTATGCCGAACATCCGGAAAACGATAGATTCAACAGAAGTACCAATAAAAAATTAAAACAAGCTATACATGAAGCACGCAGACAGTACGTTCCTGAGCAGTTAATAGAAAAAGTTATTCAGTTTGCTAAACTTGGTTATAAATCAATAGAATTTCCGGTATATGATACAGACTGGAACGGTGAGGCATATGCCACTGTATCGGGACAAAATTCCAACAACTCAATTCGTATTACCAATAAATTTATGAATGCGGTAATTGAAGATAAAAACTGGGGACTATACTGGAGAACAGAACTTAAAAAAGCTAAAAAAGAAAATAGAGAACCTAATCCGTTTAAGGCAGTTAAAGCAAAAAAACTTTGGGATGATATTGCACTTGCTGCATGGAATTGTGCTGATCCCGGTTTACAGTATCATGATACAATTAACGAATGGCATACGTGTTTGGCTGACGGAGAAATAAAAGCATCTAACCCGTGCAGCGAATATATGTTTTTAGATGATACCGCATGTAATCTTGCATCGTTAAATTTGGTTCAGTTTTATGATGAAGCTAAAGGTAGATATAAAATTAACGAATTTAGACATGCTACCAAACTTTGGACAATTGCTCTTGAAATAAGCGTTTTAATGGCACAATATCCAAGCAAAGAAGTGGCATTAAGAAGTTATTTATATCGTACATTAGGTCTCGGTTATGCTAATTTAGGTTCACTTTTAATGCGTGCCGGAATTCCCTACGATAGTTCCGAAGCAATGGCACTAACAGGGGCAATAACAGCCATAATGCATTTTAATGCTTATGCTACAAGCGCAGAAATGGCGAAAGAATTAGGCGCTTTTCCGAGATACGAGCAAAACAAAGAGCATATGTTAAAAGTAATAAGAAACCATAGAAGAGCAGCATACAACAGCAAAGAATCTGAATATGAAGGATTAACGCTTCCGCCTATGGGGATAAACGAAAAATATTGTCCCAAAGATCTTTTAGCGGCAGTAAGAGAAGATGCCGATAAAGCTCTTGAATTAGGAGAAAAATATGGATACCGAAATGCTCAAGTTACGGTTTTAGCTCCTACGGGAACAATAGGGCTTGTAATGGATTGTGATACTACCGGTATTGAACCCGATTACGCTTTAGTTAAATATAAAAAACTGGCAGGGGGTGGTTACTTTAAAATAATTAACCAATCAATTCCGCCGGCATTAAAAACTTTAGGTTATAATGACGAGCAAATTGAAGAAATTGAGAAATATGCAGTCGGTAGAGGCACGCTAAAAGGTTGTCCTCATATAAATCCCGAGACGTTAAAAAACAAAGGATTTACAAAAGAAATTTTAGATAAAATAGACGGTATATTAGCCGGTTCGTTTGACTTGAATTCGGTATTTAATAAATATACTTTAGGCGAAGAATTTTGTGTAAAAACCTTAAATATAGAAAAAGAAAAACTGAATGACTTTAATTTTTCGATTCTTGAAGAATTAGGTTTTTCAAAAGAAGAAATTTCTGCTGCCAACGATTATGTTTGCGGAACAATGACGGTAGAGGGAGCACCTTATTTAAAGAGTGAGCATTATTCAGTATTTGATTGTGCAAATAAAAACGGTAAAAGAGGAAAACGGTTTATTCGTCATCAGGCACATTTATTAGTTATGGCGGCAGCCCAACCGTTTTTATCAGGTGCAATTTCAAAAACAATAAATCTCCAAAACACCGCTACAATAAATGAAGTTGAAGAGTGTTATATGAGCGGTTGGAAATTAGGATTAAAAGCTACCGCATTATATCGTGACGGTTCAAAATTATCTCAACCGTTAAATGCAATAACTGCAGACGAAGTTGAAGAGTTAATTGAAGCAAAAGAAAATAACGATTTAGTTAAAATAGCCGAAAAAATTATCCATAGGTATATTGCTAAACGTAGAAGATTACCCGATAGAAGAATAGGCTATACACAAAAAGCTAAAATAAACGGTCAGACTGTTTATATTAGAACAGGGGAATACGAAAACGGTCAACTTGGCGAAATATTTTTAGACATGCATAAAGAAGGTGCTGCGTTTAGATCTTTACTAAACAATTTTGCTATTGCTATTTCACTCGGTTTACAACACGGCGTACCTTTGGAAGAGTTTGTAGATGCATTTATCTTTACAAAGTTTGAACCAAGCGGAATGATTGTAGGAAACGATAGAATTAGAATGGCTACTTCCGTTATTGATTATATTTTCAGAGAATTGGCTGTTACTTATTTAGGAAGATACGACCTGGCACATGTTTCTGAAGAAGAAATAGAAACAAAAGCTCGCACTAAAACCCAATATGATGAAGATTTTGAAAGTGAAGAGATTGTTAGCGTTAGAACTATACAATTAGAAAAAGACGAACTAAAAGAAAAAGAAACTCCTAAAGCAGTTAAAGGGAACGGACAATCTAAAAAATCAGAAAAACAAGCAAAATTTGAAGAAGCAAGAAGTTTAGGTTACACGGGTGATATTTGCGAAGTATGCCAAAGCAATACAATGGTAAGACAGGGTACTTGTTTATACTGTAAAACTTGCGGAAATACAACGGGTTGTTCGTAATTAAATTATAAAGTTTTTAACCACACTCTGCCTAATTTTATTTCTCCTTCTGTCATAATACAAAATGACAGAAGGAAAATAAAATAAAATCTATTTAATAACTACTCCGGTTTCGGTAGCAACAATTAAAGTATGACATAAATTAACAAAAAGACCGTGTTCCACAATTCCGGCTCTGTCGTTTAATTTTAATGCTAATTCTTCCGGATTTTCTATAATACCAAAATTACAATCCAATATATAATTATTTTCATCTGTAATAAATATTTCGCCGTTTTTTTTACGCAAAGTTACTTCTGCACCTAAAATTTCCAGAAAATGTTTTTCACATGAATGAGCAAAAGGAATTACTTCAATAGGTAAATGCCATTTGGTTCCGAGTCTATCTGAAAGTTTAGAGCTATCTACAATAATAACTTCTCTTTTGCTTGCCTGTGCAATTATTTTTTCGCGCAACAAAGCACCGCCGCCTCCTTTAATCAAATTCTTGTGCAAATCTACTTCGTCTGCACCGTCAATTGTTAAATCAATTATCGGATTTTCGCTAAGGTTTGTTAACGGAATGCCTAAATTTAATGCAAGTTTTTCGGTAGCTGCCGAACTCGGAATTCCTTTTATATCGTTAATTAATCCGTTATGTAATTTTTCTGCAATTATCTCTAAAGCAAAATTTGCCGTTGAGCCGGTTCCGAGCCCAATAATCATTCCGGAATGAATTAATTCTACTGCTTTTTTAGCCGCTTCGTACTTAAGCGTCTCACTATCAGGCATATATCTCCTAAATTTGTTAAATAATACTTCCAAAAATAAAAGAAATATATATAATATAAAATAGATTTCTTTTTATTTAAATTTTCCGTATAATTATATGTCTAAAATTAAAGTTTTTTTAAAAGATATTATAATTTTGATAAAAATTTAATTTGATGATAGAGTTACATTTATTTAAATTTGTCCTGATAAAAAAGGAGTTTTATGGAACCCACCGATGATTTCTTTTTGCAGTATGAAGAAGAATACACTTCTGAAGAAAAAGAACTACTTGCTAAGATAGAAACTTGTCGCAAATATATAGATGACGGACAGCTATATTCCAACTTTGAGTACATTGAAGAAACGGTTACCGAATGCACCGAATTTGGTTTTTTTGAGGGGTTAATAGATATCGTTAATGCTATTTTAGAAGTTATGCCTTATAAAGCCGAATTTTGGCAAATAAAAGGTATTTATTACAACAACATTATGATGTTTGCAAAAGCAGAAGAGTGTTCAATTAAGTCGATAGAAATTGCACCAAATGATATTGAAAGTTTAATAAATTTAGCTATTGCACAAGAAAATTTGGAAGAGTTTGAAAGTGCAATAAAAACGTTACAAATCGCAAAATCAATTGAGCCTTATAATCCGGAAGTTATGTATAACTTAGGAAGTAATTATAGTAAGATTGGTAACAACGATTTAGCAATAGAGTGTTTTAATAAAGCTTACGACTTGGATAATACGTACATGGAACCATTAATGGACTTAGCTTTTGTGTACGATAGTATGGGAAAATATGAAGATGCTTTGCATATATTTAACTTGATAGGCGATAATGATAATGATTATTACACTACACATTATCATAAAGGTATAATTTACCTTAAACAAGAAAAATATAACGAAGCTATTACCGAACTTAAACTATCTTTAGTAACTTTCGACAGAAATTCCGATGCTTGGTTCAATTTAGGTGTTGCATATGCCAAGCTTAACAACTTTGAAGAAGCAGCCAATGCGTTTTATAAAACAATTGAAATTGATCCTATAGATAAAACCGCAATTTTTGCTTTGGCACAAAGTTATGAAGATTTAGGTAGATTTGACGAGGCTTTATATTATTATAAAAAATCGATTGATGCAGATCATGAAGTCGCCGAATCATACTACAATAGAGGACATGTATTCTTTCTTAAAGAAAATTACTATAAAGCCTTGATAGAGTATAAAAAAGCAATATTTAACGACCCCGATATGTTTGATGCTTATGTTGAAAAAGCTGATGCGGAATTTAATTTAGGCAGAATTAACGATGCTATTAATTCTTACATTCAAGCAATTGATAAAGGGGATAATAGTTACGAAACATGGTTTAAGTTAGGAGTTATTTACTCAAATTTTGGTGAGCTAAACCGTGCTATAGATTATTTTAACGAAACCATTCAGCGAAATCCTAAGTTTAGTTACGCTTATTACGAAAAAGCTAAAGTATTGTTTAATCTTAAAAAACAGGATGAGGTGGTTGAAAATTTAAGGATAGCAATTAAGTACTCGCCGGAAATTAGAGAAAACCTTGTCAATGACTTTAAAGATATTAAAACTATAGAGCTATTTAAACAATTTTTTGATAAAAAATAATTATTTAATGGATTCAATTAATAAATTTTCGCATAATACAAAAATTGTAGGGATTATCGGACATCCTATAAAACATTCTTTCTCGCCATTTATTCACAATCTTGCATTTGAATTAACCGGTTCAGACTATGTTTATTTACCTTTTGACGTTCCGATTGAAAGTTTAAAAGACGCAGTAAAGGGAATGGTTGCACTTGGTATTAAGGGATTTAATGTTACTTTACCTCATAAAGAGAAGATATTATTTTATTTAAATCAGGTATCGGAAGAAGCTAATATAATTGGTGCAGTTAATACTGTAATTAACGAAAACGGCAGATTAATGGGGTATAATACAGATGTTAACGGGGTTTATGAAAGTTTGCTGCCGTATAAAGATGATATAGCAGGCGAAGTTGTTTCAATTTTTGGTGCGGGCGGAGCCGCAAGAAGCGTTATTTATGCTTTAATTAGATATTTTAAGGTAGGTCAAATAAATATTATAAATAGAACCGAGCAAATTGCGGAATCTATGAAAGAATATTTTTCAATCAAAATGCTTTATAATTCTATAAAATCTTACGAGCTTGTGCCGCCGGATTTAGTGAACGTACTTTACGATTCCAAACTTATTATAAACACTACTTCGGTTGGAATGAGTCCCAATATTGATGATTCTCCGATTACCATTGCAGATGGTTTTAGAAAAGGACAAATTGTATTTGATGTAGTTTATAACCCGTTAAAAACAAAGTTACTTAAATTAGCTTCCAAAAAAGGGGCAAAAACAATTTCAGGTTTAAGAATGTTTATTGAACAAGGAGCTAAAAGCTTTGAAATGTGGACTAATACACAAATGCCTAAAGAAAAAGTGTATAAATCTTTGGAACTTTATTTAAGTGCTTAATAAATTTTAAGTTTTAACAAAGCCGCACTTATTAAGTCTGCGGCTTTTTTTATTTCTTCTTTTTTAATTGTATATGCAAGTCTAATATATCCCTCGTAACCAAAAGCTATACCGGGTACAACTGCAACGCCGGCATCAGTTAGCAAATATTCGCAAAAATCGGTTGAGTTGTTAATTTGAAAGTTATTAAAAGATGAACCGAAATAGGATGAAATATCGGGGAATAAATAAAATGCACCGGCGGGTTTTTCAATTTTTATTCCGGGTATTTTACTAAGTAGTTCAAAAAACAAATTTCTTCTTTCTTCAAATTCGTTTGTTAAATAGGCAGTAAAATTGGAAGGTTGCTCGTAAGCCTTCAATGCCGCATACTGCGTTATTGAAGATGTATTACCGGTTTGATGACTTTGCAGTAAGGCAATTGCATTAATTATTTCTTTATTTGAGGCGGCAAAACCAAGACGCCAGCCTGTCATGCAAAATGATTTTGAAACTCCGTTGACAGTAATAGCAAAATTTTTTAAGTCAGGGTTTATTGAAGCAAAACTACAAAAAGGTTTATCATCGTAAACTAATTTTTCATAAATTTCGTCAACAAGAATATATATTTTTTTAGATAAAACTAATTCTGCAATTTCTTCAAGTTCGTTTCTTGTAAATACTGCACCGGTCGGATTATTGGGGTTACATAAAACAAGTAATTTTGTTTTTTTAGTAACGGCATTATATAAATCTTTTATATCAGGTTTTAAATTATTATTTTTATTTCCCTTAACAAAAACAGGAATTCCCCCCGCTAATTTAACTATTTCGGGATAAGATACGTAATAGGGAGCAGGTATTATTACCTCGTCTCCGGCGTTAACAGTAGCCATTATTGCATTATAGACAGATTGTTTAGCTCCGGTACTTACCGCAATTTCTTCGGGCGAGTAATTCAAGTCATTTTCGTATTTTAGCTTTTCGCTAATAAATTTTCGTAAATCAGCTATACCGATATTTATGGTATATTTTGTTAAATTATTATTAATTGCGTTAATACCGGCGCGTTTTATTAAATCAGGAGTAGGTAAATCAGGTTCTCCGATATTTAATTCGATTATATGTTTCCCTTCTGATTTTAATTGTTTTACTATTGAAGTTAGTTTTAAGGTAGGGGATTCTTCTGCAGTTTTTAATCTATCGGCTATCAATAATGTACTCCTATTTTGGTAAAATTATTGTAAATGTTGTTCCTTCGTTAATTACCGAGTGACTAACAAAAATTTTACCGTTATGATATTCTTCAACAATTCTTTTTGAAAGAGATAAACCCAAACCCCAGCCGCGTCTTTTGGTACTGTAACCGGGTCTAAAAATATCTTTTCTTCTTTTTAGGTCAATCCCTTTTCCGTTATCGCTTACTTCAATTACAACTTGTTTTTCAGTTTCTGCAATTAAAAATTTAATTAATCCTTTTTTATTTTCAATTGCATCAAGTGCATTTTTAATTAAATTTTCTAAAACCCACTCAAACAATTCTTTGTTAAGCATAACAATTATTTTATTAGGCACATCCATCTCAATAGAAACATTTTTACGAGTCTGAGGTAGCCTTCTATTAAAATAGCTAATTGTTGTTTGTACAATATCGTCAATTCTCTCCGGTTTTAATTCGGGTTTGCTGCCAATTTTGCTAAATCGCATAGCTATTTTATTAAGTCTTGCTAAATCGTTTTCAATTTCTGCAGCAGCATCTAATACTTTATCAGGTTCCTGATAACTCATTTTGATAATTTCGGTCCACCCCATTAAAGAAGAAATAGGCGTACCAAGTTGATGTGCGGTTTCTTTTGACATTCCTACCCAAATATTACTTTGCTCGCTTCTTTTTAAGTAACTAAAACCAAAATAAGCAAGGGCTATAAACATTATTGCAACAAGTATTTGAAGGTAAGGATAATACTTTAATTTTTTCACAAGAACTGAATCGCCATAATAAATTTTTGCAAGCACAATTGAATCTTGATACTTAATTAATAGCGGGTCATGTAGTGATTTTAGCTCCACCAATTGTTGTCTTACGTATTTTTCTTTTTCCTTAAGCGAAAGAGTAGAATCAATATCAAGATTTCTAATTCCGCCGGAAATGTTGGTTAGATCAAATTTATCGTTTGCATCGGTTAAAATTAAAGGGAAATCAATACGCTGGATAATGTTTTCAAAAATAAACGTCAAGTCTGTAGGGGAATCATCCAATCCGGCAACATATTCAAAACTTTTAGCGTATAATTCAACGGTCTGCCTCTCTCTTTTTTGAAGCTGCTTAACAATATTTTGTGTATATAAAAGAGTGCTTATAGCAATAACTAAAGCAAAAAATAAAAGCATTAGTTTAATATAAAAAGAGGCCGGACCGCCGCTCATTTTCATTGTGCATATCCTTTAATAAATTCTTTTATTCCTAAATAAACAGATTCTGCGACTTTTGTTTGATAAACCTTATCGTTTAAAAAAGTTTCTTGTTCCGGATCAATAATAAAAAACGGCTCTACTAATACAGTAATGGCTTCTGTTATTCGTGGTATAAACAAATTGTTACAATATAAACCGTGATTTCTAAACGTAAAATTCTTAGAAAAATTATTATTAATTAATTCTGCTAATTTTTGAGCTTGAGGATTATAGTAATAAGAAGAATATCCGTTATAAATTGTAGGATCCATATTTTGAGGTACTGCATTATTATGCATACTGATAATAAAATCCGGATTAAACGAAGTACTAACATTTCTTCTGTCGGTTAAATCAAGTTTTGATGAAATTTCCGGTCGAGTCAAAAATACTTTAGCTCCGTCTTTTTCAAGCATATCTTTTAATATTAAAGATAGGGTATAATTAATATTGCGTTCTATTGTACCGTATGGACCTGAAGCTCCAGGTTCGGGGTTGTGCCCCGGATCAATAACAATAGTTCTATCAGCCAATATATTTTCTTTCTGTTTTAGCGGTTGCTTAATTCTTAACTTATAGGTTGTTCCTTCGTACTGTGAGTAATAACCCCAATGAGCTTTTTGATTAAGAGTAAGTTCAACCTTCATTATATCGTCATTTTCCTGATAGTGACGAATCTCTTTAACCAGACTATCAGTCGGGTCAAATCGTATCCAATCCACGTCAATAGATGTATTATAAAAATAAAGTTCAAATTTATTAGGGTTTAGTTGCCTAATTTCAACGGGTACACGCTCAAAAAAGCCAAACTGAACTTCAGTAAATCCGTTAATATTTTCTGTTCTTATTGCCTGAACCCTATTTGCTACCGGTGGAGTTCCTTTTGGCATTATTTCTAAACTGCTTTTACTTACATAAACATGTTTATTGTCGGATAATTCAATTTCGTACCAATTCCCAATTATTCCGGTTACAAAAAGTTTAATATCGTCTTGTAAAAATAAAACATAACCTTCTCCGGGTTTGCTCCTTCCTATTGTCAAATTTTTATCTTTTTTAGTAATAGCTACAAAACAATCGTCATCTTTTAAAGTTGATATTTTACATTCCGCATATTCCTTAACTTCGGTAAAACTGTTTTTGTCGTTTTTATGTTTTAAGTAAACTTTAATTCTTGAATTCTTTAAATTATCGGAAACTTTAAAAAATCCTTTATAAAACCCCTTAATAGTATCTCCTTTAGTGGTAAAACCTTTGCCGAAAGATGCATCTCCCCAAAAGTAATTATTAATATAATTAGTTTCAGCCATACTAAAAATTTTATTTATTCCTTCAACTTCAAAAAGGGCGATACATCCCGGTGTTCCAAAAAACGAAACTTCTATTGTAGTTCCCTGTTTTACTTCATAATCAATGCTTGGTTCTATAGTAGTGTTATCAATTACGGGAACATTAATAAAAGGGATTGTTTTAATAGGTGGTTTTACCCATACTGTTTCTTCAAACTGTTCCGATTTACCGTTAAATTTTATTGTTGATTTAATTAAACCTTTATTATACTTTTCTGCATTTTGTTCGTTTGTTATATCTAATTTAACATAAGCTAAAAATCCGCCGTCTTTATGAACGTTTATATTTTTTCCGTTAATTGTTAAAGATGCTTCTTTAGGAATTATTGTTCCGACAATATATACAGAATCATTGAACATTTTTAATTTATTTATATCACCGATATTAGAAAATTTGATATTGAAATTTTCGTTACCCTGTCCAAACACGTTTACTGCCAACACTAATAAAACAATCATCAACTTTTTCAAAGTAAAATCCTCGTAAAATTTAAACACAAGTTTAAATATAACATTTTTTTGAAAAAAATATTTTTGTATGATTATAAACGCATGATGAAAAATAGTAATGATAATATAAATCGGAATCAGCAGAGGTAAAATTTAGTTTAAACTTTTGTAAATTTTAATCTTAAAGAATTGGAGATAACACTTACCGAACTTAATGACATGGCAAGAGCTCCTATCATTGGGTTAAGCAAACCAAAAGCAGCTAAAGGAATACCAATTATATTATAAATAAATGCCCAAAACAAATTTTGTTTAATTTTATTAATGGTTTTTTTAGAAATGGTTATTGCAGAAATAATTTTCTCTAAGTCATTATTCGCAATTACTATATCTGCAGATTCAATTGCAATATCAGTTCCGCTGCCAATTGCAATACCTATATTAGCTTTTGTAAGTGCCGGTG
>CALGLM010000515.1 GCA_937930275.1 uncultured Ignavibacteria bacterium | reverse complement strand
TTTCGATAAAATTTGTCTTTTCTTTTTCTGTATATCCGGGTTTATTTAAAAACGAGCTAAATCCGTTTATTGCATTTAAAGGTGTTCTTATTTCGTGCGAAAGATTTTGCAAAAACGATGTCTTTAATTTATCGCTGTTTTCGGCTGACGTTTTTGCCCTAATTAATTCTTTTTCAAATTTAATTCTTTCGGAAAAATCTCTAATAACCGATATTAATAAATTTTTACCGTACCAAAATACTTTATTAAGAGATACTTGAACATTTATTCTTTCATCTGAATTTACCACTTTACATATTAAATTAACAATTTGTGCTTCTCCCTTAATTACAATTTCAAAAACTTCTTTAAGGGTTTTAATATCGGCATCCGGTAATAATAAGTTAAATAGATTATAGTGGTTGTATTTATCGGCACTAATATTAAAAAAATTTTCGGCTTGTTTATTAATAAAATAAATTAATCCTTCAGTATCATGTATAACCAAAGAATCGTTTATGCTGTTAAATGCATTTTTCAAATTTAAATACCCGGTCTCCAGTTCAAAAATTTTTGATTGTAACTCGGGATAATAGCTCTTTTTAAAAGAATTTTCGCCTAACCCAATTATTTTATCACGTTGTTGTTCAAAATTTTCGTCCATTCTATAATGCTTCGCTATAAATAGTGGCTAAATCGGATTTAGTCGGAGCTTTAGGGTTTGTTGCATTACAAGGGTCTTTTATGGCTTTATCGGCAAGGGAAGATATTATATCGGTCTTTACTCCTTTATTTTTTAATGTGTCTATTATTGTAACTTGTTTCTTAAAATCAATTAAATAATTAATTAGCTTTGTTTTTACTTGGCTATCGGATAAATAATCAATTTGTAGATTAAAAATTTTTGCTATGTTTTTGTAGCGTTCAATTGAACTTTCAAAATTATAATCTACTACATGAGGAAGTAAAATTGCATTACACTCGCCGTGAGGTAAATCCAAGTACCCGCCAAGGCTATGAGCCAGCGAATGAACACATCCTAAACTTGCGTTGGAAAAAGCTAATCCGGCGTAAAGACTTGCCAAGGCAGTTTTACCACGTACTTGCAAATTATCCGGATCAAGAATTGTGTAAATTAAATTTTCATGTACAAGTTTTATTGCTTCAGTAGCATACATATCCGTAAAAGGAGAATTTGCATTAGATACATATGCTTCAAATGCGTGGGCAAGTGCATCCATTCCTGTGCAGGCAGTTAAATAGCTATCCATATATAGCAGTGCAACCGGGTCAATTAATGATACATCGGGAACTAATGCTTTGCTAATTATAGCCATTTTATATTTTTCTTTAGTATTGTTAATAATGGCAAATTGCGATACGTCTGCAGAAGAACCTGCTGTTGTAGGTAAACAAATTAGCGGAGGTATCGGTTTTCCAATCTTATCTATCCCCTCAAAAAATGCAATATCTTTAAAATTTGTAGCTACTATTCCTATCCCTTTTGCACAATCAAGTACGCTACCTCCTCCCAAAGCAACAATAATGTTACACTTATTATGTTTATAAACTTCAGCCCCTTTCATTACTTCGTAATCACGAGGATTGGGAGAAACATCATCATAAATAACATAGGAAATTTCTTCTTGTTGCAGAAGTAATTCAAGTTCGCTTAATAGAGGAGTTTTACGCAGTCCTTTGTCCGAAACCAATAAAATTTTTTCACATGCAAGTTTTTTGCAATAATTTGCGGCAAGTTTTCTTGCATCAATTCCAAAAATATATTCGGGAGCTACAAATTTTCGTAAAGAAAGTTCAACATTTAAGTCGTTTTTCATACCTAAATTCCCCTATTATAATATAAACTTAATATCGTTAACTTTTATAATAAAGTCAAGAAAATATGAAAAACGACAGAAACTATTTACTATTTCTCAAAGCCGGCATAATGGGGCATGTATATTGGGTTGAAACCGGCAACCGCATTTTTTACGCTTTCGTTTGGTTCGCCGTACACTACAAAACGAGTTAGTTTAAAATAGCTGTTAAATCTTTCGTTAAACTTTTCGGCAAAAATAGACAAATGTGCCAATACCGAATCATTATCGCTATACCTATCAATCATAGTACATTTAGTAAAATCTTCGGTTATAAACCATTCGTTACTTAGCGTTCCTTTTTCATCCATAATTGCCGCTTCAAATACATCTTTCATAAACAATTCAATTTTTGTCTTATCTTGTTCTAAAATATCAAGTTCTACAATCCAAAACACTTTACTTTTCATAAACGCCCCTTTATTTATTTTAATACAATCATTTTTTTAGATTCCGAAAAATAACCGCTTTCCAAACTGTAAATGTAAACACCGGCAGCTAAATTAGTCGATTCAAATTTATAAGTATATTGTCCTTTAGTTTTTTGCTCTTTAACTAAAGTTTTAATTTCGTTTCCCAAAATATCATACAGCTTAATAGTTACCAATCCGTCATTTGGAATTTGATATTTTATTGTTGTCGAAGGATTAAAAGGATTGGGATAATTTTGATATAATTTATAATCTAAATTAATTAAAAAACCTTCCGAATATACAATTTCGCTAAAACTGAAATGTCCGTCAGTATCAATTTGTTTTAATCTATATGCAGTTTTTTCTATTGATTTATTTATATCAGTAAAACTATATTCGTTTTTTACGTTACTATTTCCTTTTCCGTTTACAAAACCGACTTTTTCCCAAGTATCTCCGTTTTGTTTTTGTATTTCAAAACCCAAATTATTTATCTCGGTATCCGTTTGCCAATTTAATATTACTTTATCATTGTTTCTAATTGCACCAAATGAATGGAGTTCAACAGGTAACATGTTTTCGGGATTGGAAACATAAATATCGTCAAAAATTGATGATTCATCGGCTCCGTTTGCATGGTTATATAATAACATTAAATAAGGCAGATTAACATTTGTAAAACTTACATTAGTTGAGCTGCCGATTAAAGTATTAGTCAATCGGGTATCTGTTCTTGGAAACGAACTGGTATTTAACTCTCCGTATAAAGTCCATATGTTATTGGAAGGATTATATGTTACTTTTATGCTTGCATATTGAGTTGATATATCAATATTGCCTATTACAATACTTGAAATTGTACTATTGGTAATTCCGCCGGTATAATAAACTAACCTAATTGGGTCCGGAGTTCCTTCGTTTCCCATAATTACTGCTTAACCATTTCCTTTTGAATAGTCATTATCAGAAGCTGCAAGAATAAAAGCTGTTCCATAATACGATGCATTAAATCCTGAAGGGTTGGTTCTACTTTGTTTCATATTAAACGACCACGTAACAAGTTTGGTAGCATTACTCAACGTTGTCGGATAGTTTTGAATATTTGATAATAATAAATAAGCTCTATCTTTTCCTGAAGTTGATAATGATTTCATTAATAAACGATTTGTATTTATTGAAACCATTCCTATTCCTATTACAGTTTCAACTTTATTCCAAGCAAAACCTAATGCGTTGTTTCCTAAATCGTTGGAATTTGTTCTATTAAAATCATCCAATAAACTTACGGTATAAGTTGATATTGATGTAGTAGTACCGTTTGCTGCCGGTGCTGTTCCGTCAGTTTTGTAATTTCTTCTAAAATTATCTCCGCAATACGAATAAATTTTAACATAATATGTTGTGTTTGAAGTTAATCCGGTAAAAGTATAATTATTAACATCCGAAAAGGTTATATTAACTGCACCACTGCCGTCATCCAAGTCGGTATCGTCTTCGGAGGCTGCTCCGTCAGTTGGG
>CALGLM010000514.1 GCA_937930275.1 uncultured Ignavibacteria bacterium | reverse complement strand
GTTAATACGGTAGAAGCAACCATACCACCTATACTTACAACCCCTAACGGCGTACGCATCTCGGCACCTGCATCACCAATACCCAACGCCATAGGTAACATACCTAAAATAATTGCAAGTGTACTCATTAATATCGGTTTTAGTTTTGTCGGACATGCTTCAACTAAAGCTTCTCTTGCGTGCATTCCTTTTTCTCTTAATAATTGGTTAGTATAGTCCAGCATTAATATGGCGTTATTTACTACTATACCTATTAACATTATTACGCCCATTAAGGCAGTAATACCAAAAGCGGTGTTTGATATATACATAAATAAAAACACACCAATCATTGCAAGCGGTATAGTTACTAAAATGTAAATAGGCTGTATAAAACTTTCAAGCATTGCAGCTAAAAGCATATAAGTTAAAATAATTGCAAGACCGAATGCAAACAACATATCGGCAACCATTTCATTCATCATTTTAACGTTTCCGCCCCAAGCAATTCTGTATCCTGCCGGTAAATCTAATTTATCAAAACGTTTCTGCAACTCACCGGTTACGTCTCCCAACGGATATCCTTCTGCCGGTGAACCGGTAAAAGAAATAGTTGTATATTTATCTCTATGAATAATTTTTGTAAAACCGTTGGTATATTTAACATCTGCCAATTCAGATAAACGGTAAGCATTTCCGGTTTGACTTGAAACTATCGTTATATTTGCGACCTTATCTTTACTGTTAACCGATTCATCGGTAAAAGTTACGGTAATATCGTATTCGTCACCGTGCAAACGATACTTTGACGATTCAATTCCTTCAATTGCCGCACGTACCGAAACGGCTAATTCTTGTATAGTAATTCCGGCATCTGCAAGTTTATTCCTATCCGGATAAACAGTTATTTCAGGTTTTCCGGCTCTACTGCTTTGATCTAAGTTATTTAATCCGGGAACGTCTTTAATATTTTTAATTAAATCATTTTTTATTTCTTCCAACTTATTAACATCTTGTCCCATTAAATAAAACTGAATAGGAGCACCTCCGTCACCGCCGGTGTTTGCATAATCAACCATAATTTTTGCATCGGGAATGAATGCCAAGTCTTTCACAAATTTAGAAATAATTTTACTAATATGAACATTTCTATCTTTTGCATCAACTAATTGAACATCCATACGAGCCATATTTGTACCCGTATTCAAATCTCCTATTTTACCTAACTCGGTAACCATGTGTTTTACTTCGGGCGTTTCTTTAATTATACTTTCTATATTTGACATTACCGATGCAGTCTTATCAAGATTATACCCTTCTGGTAATTCAACTTCAATTTTAATCTTACCGTCATCAAGTGTCGGAATAAATTCTACACCTAAATGACTGCCGAAAAATACTGCCGATGCAATAAATAGGAAGAACGCAAAAACAATAATTGCAACACTTCTTTTTTTGCTTTTCAATGAAACTCTTAATGTTTTTCTATAAGCTTCGTCCCATGATTTAAAAATCTTATCCAGCTTGGCTGCAAGTTTACCCTGAGTCATTTTATCGGGAATTAATAATGCCGATAACATTGGAGTTAAAGTAAAAGAAATAATTAATGAAAATATAGTTGCAAATGTAGCAGCCAATGCTAATTCACGTAAAAATTGTCCTACTATAGATGACATATTTGCTAACGGCAAAAACACTACTAAGTTTGTTAAAGTACTTGCCAATACAGCAACCGTAACTTCACTTGTACCTATATCAGATGCTTCTTTTGTGCTTAGCCCCATATCCTTATGTCTAAAAATATTTTCCAACACAACAACCGAGTTTGCTACAAGCACACCTACCGAAACAGATAACCCCATTAAAGTCATCATGTTTAAAGATAAATCAAACATCTGTAATAACATAAATGTTGAAATAATAGATATTGGCATTGATAACGCAACAATAATGGTAGAACGTATATTACCTAAAAATATTAATAAAACAATACTTGTAAATAATACGCCTAACATTACGTTACTCATTGTATCATCAACACTTGAGCGGACAAATACAGATTCGTCATTAATAATTTCAATATTAGTCCCTTTTGGCAGAGTTGTTTTAATCTCAGGAATTGCTTCTTTAATTCCGTCTGCAACTTTAACAATATTACCGTCAGAACTTTTTACTATACCAAGCTTAATTACGTTTTCATTTTTAAAGTTACCTTTAACATTATAGTAAACTGCTCTTCTTCTTATATCTTTACCGCCGTCTTTAACTTCGGCAAATTGTTTAAGTTTTTTAGGACCAAAAAATGTCGGCACTTGAAGTTCGTTTATTGTTTCTAAATCCTGAAACTCTCCGAGTACTCTAACCGTAAATTCTTGATTTGAAATATTAAAATATCCACCGGGTATATTTAAGTTTTGAGCTGCTAAAATTTGAATTAACTGAGGCATTGAAATTGAATTTTCAAAAGCCACTTTATTATCTACAACAACTCTAATCTCTCTTTCCTGACCGCCGGATATATTTACTTTTGCAACACCTTCAACTTGCGAAAACCTATCTTTTAAAGTTTTATCTGCAATGTCGTATAATTCGCGTGGGTCCATATTCCCTGTTAAAATTACGTCAATAATCGGAAAAGCTTTCAAATCCACTTTCTGAACAATCGGTTTTTCTGCATCAGTCGGTAAATCGTTAATTATTTCGTCAACTTTATCTTTAACTTCCTGATTTGCAATATCGGGGTCTTTACCCATTTTAAACTCAATAATTACAATTGAGGCACCGTCTAATGAATAGGACTCTACTCTTTCAATTTTACTTACTGTTGATACAGCATCTTCTATTTTTTTGCTTATTAAAGTTTCAATTTCTTTAGGACCTGCACCCGGATATATTGTTTGTATTGTTACGTATGGTATTTCAACATCAGGCTGCAAGTTCAAGTTAAGAGTAAAATATGCAATTGCACCAAACAAAAGAAATACTAAAAGTCCCATTGTAGTCATAATAGGACGATTTATTGATATTCTTGCTAAAGACATATAAAAATTTTCCTATTTAATTATTTTAATTTTTTTGCCCGATTCTAACTTCGAACCGCCTTCAATAACTAAATTATCCCCTTTTTGAAGTCCGCTTAATACTTCGGTATTTATTCCTTCTTCTTCACCTGTCGTAATATATTTCTTTTCGGCTTTTTCTCCGTTTACAACATATACAAAAAACTTACCGTTCTCGTTTTGTATTATATTTCGGGGTACAATTATCGTATTTGGTTTGGAATACGTTTTAATTTTTATATCAACCGTCAAACCGCTTGTTAACTCTTGCTTTCCGTTATCAAACAATGCTTCAACCGAAAATCCTTTTCTATAAGTATCCATTGCCATTGCAATTTCATTAATTTTTCCGATGTATGTTTTACCCAAATACTCAATTTCGGCGGTCATACCAACTTTTAAGTTCCTAACTTCTTCTTCGTTTGCATAAAATTTGGCTCTCAATCTTTCTATTTGAGCTACCTTAAATAACGGTGTTTCTGATTTTACGCTTGTACCTTCTTTTATAAAAATTTCAACAATTTTTCCGCTTATGGGAGATTGAACAAATAAAGCTTGTTCCATTGCCTTAATATTCCGTTTATCAACTTTATATTTAGTTTCTATAGCTTCAAAATTAGATTGTGAAGTTTCTCCGGCTTCATATAACGCTTTAGTTCTTAAATATGTTTTTTCCGTATTATCAAATGCAGCTTTAGCCTGTTCATATTGTAAACTTGGGTTATCTGTAGGAAAAGTCATAACAACCTGATTTTCTTTTACATAACTACCCACGTTAACTAATATTTTTTCAACTCTATCACCTACCATAGCCCCTTGAATCGATTCTTTATATCCGGCTAAAGTTGAATAAAAACTTAAATACCTATTAAAATTTGTCGGTTCAATCACTCTTACTTTTACCGGTATTCCTTCTTCATTTTGTAATTGAGCCATTGTTTTATTTTTTTCGGCATTATCTCCGCCGCATGCATTTACTAAAAGTGTAATTAATGCAAAACCTATTAATAAACTTTTCTTATTTACAAGTGTCATATAATTTATTTCTCCGTTTAATTTCTTTAATATTTGGCTGCAATATTATCAAGCTTGGTTTTAACAAAGTCATCAAGCTTTCCTGTTAACTGTTCTAATTCCGATTTTGCAATAATAAAATCGTAGATAGTTTTAATTTTATTCGTTTTTGCAGTCCTTAATTCAACATCGGCATTTTTAATTTCTAATTGTGTACCACTGCTTTCTTTAAACCTTACTGTAGCCAAATCATAAGCTTTTTGAGCTAACTCAACATTTCTTTCTTGGGCAGAATATTGCGAGTTAACTTTAATTAAATCTAATATTTTTCCCTTAACCTGAGTAGTTAAATAGTCTTTGTATTGCTTTATTTGTTCTTTTGTTTGATTTAATGCAATTTCACTTTGTTCAACACGCTTATTTGTTTGCAATCCTGTAAAAAGATTAATACTTAAACTTAAACCTACAGCTGTTGACGAATAGTTTTGAGTCGGAAATTGATCTCCGGTGCCCGAATAAGTATAATTTCCGAATGCAGCTAATGTAGGATAATATTCGGATCTATCTAACGCTATAAATTCATCATCAACCCGCATTTTTAAATCCATAGTTTGTAAATCATAATTATTTTGCATCGCTAATTCAATCGTAGTCTCTTCATCCGGTAGATACGTTTTATCGTATTCAAAGTCCCCTTTTACGTCAATATCCGAATCCTGCGGTAAACCAAGCAATAATTTTAAACCATTTTTTGCATTTTGCAGACTATTTTTTATCTCAAATACTTGAGGTCTTATATTTTCTACTTGAACTTCAACTTGCATGGCTTCAAAATCACTCGCAAATCCTTGTTTATGCATTGATTTAACATTTGCTAAATTTTCTTCGGCATTCTTTAAACTTGCCTCAACAATTTCAAGCATTTTTTGAGAAAGTAACACTCCGTAAAAAGCTTTTTTTACATTCAAAGTTAATGTAGAAGCCGTTCCGTATAACTGTTCTTTGGCTAAATCCAAATAAATTTTTGATGCACCAATTCCTCTAAAAACTGCCGAGCTGAATAAAATTTGAGTCACTTCAACTTTTGCTTCCCAATTATGTGTTTGGGCAAAAGATTGAAGTTTATTTGTCATTGGTTTATATTTGTTATCATCACGCGGTATTACATTTTCATCAAATAGAAGGGCATAAGTAGCATTTGTTAGCATTGCCTCAAAATCAGGAAAAGGAGTTTTGGGTTTAGTAACAAACCTATTATAATATCCCGATAAATCAACCTTAGGAAGTGCATATCCAAAAGCTTCATCTACCGCAGCCGATGCTTTTTCAACATTCATTTTGGCAATTACAATATCTCGATTATTATCAATTGCCATATTTATTGTTTCTTCTAAAGTTAAAACCCTTTGCTGAGCATTAGCCGAAAAACCTAAACCGACTATAAGTAAAAGGGTTATGAATATTTTTTCTTTCAATCTATGCTCCGTTATTTATTAATTTCTTTTAATTTCGATTTAGACGCAAAAGCGACTACATGGTTCTATAAATGACCGGACAGTCATTTTTTTTGATAACCAAAAATAATCAATATAAATTCATTTTCAAGGGAATTAGACGTGTATATTTTAATTTTATTAATCATCTAATGTTAAGAAATTGTTAAGTCTTTTCCTTTTACTACTTATTGATAAACAAATCGATTA
Organism: uncultured Ignavibacteria bacterium; assembly: GCA_937930275.1. Classification (GTDB taxonomy): domain Bacteria; phylum Bacteroidota; class Ignavibacteria; order Ignavibacteriales; family Melioribacteraceae; genus JAEXOD01. Next base: position 1,544 of record CALGLM010000514.1, on the reverse strand, counting down.
AATTCTTGTCCCGTAAATCCATAACTTTCCCCAAATATCTTTAATAAGTTACTTGCCCTAACAACTTTAGTAAGTGAAATATACTCTTCCCCTTTATCCATATGATATGTCACAATTTTCCCGTTATAAATAATATCGTAACCTGCAAAAAACACTCTAAATGCATGCTCAATATCTTCAATTTGCGAAGGCGAATATTGTATATCCCAACCACCGACTTTATTTATAACGTCTCGTTTATACATCAATATGGGACCGCCTGCAATTCTTGTTAAATAAATATCGCTTAAAATATCTTCTTCAGGCTTTGGGTAAAGACCATACACTCCTGCATATTGAACATTCCTTCCGCTTGAGTTTATTGCAATAATTTTTGGACTTGCAATTCCTGCATAAGGGGTCATTTTTAGTGAATTTATTAAGTCAGTAATTGTATTCTTTTCTATATCCACATCATCATCAATTCGTAAAACAACCGGAGAATTTGAAATCGAAAACAACCAATTAAGTGCAGAAGGTATTCCAATATTTACCGGAGAATTTATAACATAAATATTTTTGTGCTTATTACAAAATTCATCAAGTAATAACTTAGTGCAATCGGTGCTTGCGTTATTGTAAACATAAATTTTTATACCAGAATAATCTGATTCCAAAAGTTTTTTCAACGTAACTTTTAGCATCTCTCCGTTATTCATTGTAACTATTAATGCATCAACTTCGGGATTTTCTCCGATATCACAAATTAAATCTTGTTTAATCTTTTTAATAAAATCTGTATTGTCAAACATTTCACGAATTTTTATATAATCGGGATTTGAAATATCATACCCAAACTTATTATTCCAATAAGCAATAAATAATTCCTGAAGTTTAGGAGGATAAATATACGCTATACTATTATAATTAACAACCCCTGAAATTTTTGTTAACAATATTGTTTTTACACCGGATAAATTATTAGAAAAGAAAAATGCGTCAACTACCATAGATTTTACTAAATAATAAGGGAATATTTCGTCAAACAGTACCCCATTATTTAGCTGCCCTTCAGGAATAAACAAAAAAAGGTAGTCAACAGAATCTATTGCATATTCATTATTTTGATGTGTAATAATTTCAGCGCCGCCTATTCCCACTCTTGCTCGTATGTTAAAATACCCAAGTCTATTTAGTAAATTTGTACCCAGCGAATAGATAAAATTACTTTCTTTTCTATTCTGGTGCGCATTAAATAGCAGTGTACCGGTTATCATTGAGTTATGTTTTATTGCCGCAGCTTTAAATACATTTAGAAAATCATTTTTTTTCGGCTTTATTGCTAAGTCTAATATAAAAATATCATTATATATGTTTAATTTAAGTAGCTTATTTAATTCAGGGAAAATTGTATCTGCTTTAATAAATTTTTCCGAGTAATTATTAATGTCTCTATCAATACCGTAAAATATAAAATATGTCTTTTCGCTATTTTCTTTAATATAGCTTATCGTACTACCATTATCTTTTAAATAGCTTTCGTCATTCAATAATAGAATTGATAT
>CALGLM010000513.1 GCA_937930275.1 uncultured Ignavibacteria bacterium | reverse complement strand
TTAAAAGTTCTATACCATTTATTTTGGTTTTTCCGTTAATATTAAAAACATATATTGCTTTTTTAAAGCTATTAAATGATAATTCAGAAATTTTAGTAAATTTTGCAATATAAACTTCAATATCTTGATCAACATAAATTACATTTTCTTTTTTAGAGTTGTCTGCGACTTTAATTAATTTATTGTTTTCAAAATCGGATGCTAAATTTAATTTATCGTAATTCGGTTTTAAATCTTTGGTTTTTGGAAAAATCCAAATTTGTAAAAGATGTACATCTTCGGAATTGCTTGGGTTAAACTCGGAGTGATAAATCCCGCTACCGGCTGACATCTTCTGAAATTCGTCGGCATAAATTATTTCATTTGTTCCTGTGCTATCTTTATGTTGTAATGCACCCGACAAAACATAAGTTATTATCTCCATATTTTTATGGGGGTGAGTCGGAAAACCGCCCCCGGCTTTTACATAATCTTCATTAAGTACTCTAATTGGTCCGAAATTGACCATTTCGGGATTATAAAAATCATTAAAAGAAAATGAATGGTAACTATATAACCAATCGGCTTGGGAAATCCCGCGTTTTTCACTTTTTATTACTTTTAACATGATTAATCCGCTATTTGTTATTATTTTCTAATTTTTGATATAGATAATTATCCAAGCTAATATTACCGGCACCGAATAATAAGATAAACAAAGAGATAAAGGCTAATACAAATGTATATTCAAAGCCGTTTGGCAAAAAGAAACCGGCAGGTAAGTGAACAGTAAAAGCCACAAACATAGTGATGAAAATTCCTAATGCGGCAGGGCGAGTAAAAAGCCCTAAAAGTATAAAAATACCGCCAAAAAATTCAGTAAATGAAGCAACATACCCCAAAATCACAGGAATTCCCAGATTTTTGGAAAAATATCCTACAGTTGCTTCCAATCCGTATCCTCCAAAAGCACCTAAAACTTTTTGAGATCCGTGTGCAATAAATATAACTCCTAAAACAACTCGTAAAATAACGACTGCTAAATCGGCAGTAATCCAGTTTTTATATAAGTATTTCATTTTATTCCCCTTTTTTGTTTTTAATTGATAATCCTAATTTTTTTAATAAACTTCCAAGTACAATTTGCTCTTCTTCGGTTAAAACAGAAATAATTTCTGCAACAAATAATTTGTGTCCGGGAAAAACTTGATCAATCAAGGTTTTTCCTTTTTCGGTTAATTTAATGAATAACGAGCGTCTATCTGTGGGCGATTTTATTCTTTCAATATAACCTTGCTTTTCAAGGTTATCAAGAATAACAGTCATATTACCGCCGGTAACTAAAATTTTTTCTCCAAGTTTTCCAATTGGCATATCACCGAGATGATACAATGCTTCCAAAACGCCAAATTGTGAAGGTGTAACTCCGTAGGTGTTTATTTCTTCGTTAACAACTTTGTTTATTGTATTAAACGAACGGGCTAATTTAACCCAAGTTTTTAAAGATAATTCCAAGTTTTTCATATTAGTTCAAATTAGTAATATACTATGTTAAAAATTACTATGTAAAAATAATAAAAATAAGACAAGATGTCAAGTATAAAATTAAAAATATCCTCTTATTTAACTTTAATATAAATTTTTATTATTGTAAATTTAAAACCCAAATAAAAACGATAATTATATGGAAGCTTTTAAAGATTTATTAAACAAACATTTTTTTGATAGACTTAACAAAATTATTGTCGGTATTGACAATTTGTTTAATTACGACCTGTTTATGTTAAAGGTTTATGATAACAGTTGGAAAGATAGAGAATTAAAACAAAGAACCAGACATATTGCCGTATGCTTTAATGAAACTTTAAATAAAGATTACAAAGAGAGCATTCAAATAATTAAATCTATAGCAGCAATAGCAAAAAAAGAAGAACCGAGTAATTATAACATCGGTTATTTATTTTTACCCGAGTTTATTGAGGCTTTTGGATTGGAATATTTTGATGAAAGCATAGATGCTATTGAAGAAGTTACCGAATTAATGAGTTGTGAATTTGCCGTAAGGCCTTTTATTATAAGATATAAAGATAAAATGATAGAAAAGATGCTCGTTTGGTCAAATGCCGATAATCATCATTTAAGAAGATTAGCAAGTGAAGGATGCCGACCGAGATTACCATGGGCTATGCAACTGCCCGAATTTATAAAAAATCCGAGTCCTATTTTTCCTATTCTTCATAACTTAATAAATGACGAATCGGAATACGTAAAAAAAAGTGTAGCAAATAATTTAAATGATATCTCTAAAGAAAATGCGGATTTAGTTATTCAGTTTATTAAACAATATATCGGAAAAGATAAAAGTACTGATAAATGGTTAAAACATGCTGCACGAACACTTTTAAAGAATGCTGATGATAGAGTATATACTATTTTTGGACTAAAGAATAATATAGAATTTGAATTGCTTAATTTTAAAATAGATAAATTAAAAATAAACAAAGGAGAAGAATTAGCATTTGAATTTGAATTGAAAAATGGCGGAAATTTTGAAAACAACTTCAGATTAGAATATGCTATCTATTATTTAAAAAGTAACGGAAACCACAATAGAAAACTTTTCAAAATATCAGACAAAATGTTAAACGGTAAAGAAACAATTAAGGTTAAAAGGAAACAATCATTTAAAGATTTTACTACAAGAAAACATTATTCCGGGTTGCATAAAATAGCAGTTGTTGTAAACGGAAAAGAAAGTAATAATTTAGAATTTTACATTATATAAAAATGAATATATTAAAATACGATTATATTATAATAGGTAGCGGACTTGCCGGATTATATGCCTCTGCTTACGCATCAAAATTCGGAAAAGTTGCATTATTGACAAAATCAACTATTGAAATAAGTAATACTTATTGGGCTCAAGGCGGTATTGCGGCAGTTGTTACGGAAGAAGATAACGTAGATTTACACGTTGCGGACACACTTGAAGCGGGAAGAGGGCTATGCGATAAAGATGCTGTTGAAGTTTTAGTAGAAGACGGTCATATAAGAATTTTTGATTTAATTGAAATGGGGATGACCTTTGACACTGAAAACGGAAAGCTTGCTTTAGGCCTTGAAGGAGGGCACAGTAAAAGACGTATATTACACGCAGGCGGAGACGCAACAGGTAAAAAAGTCGTCGAATTTTTGAAAAGTTATATTAAGAATAATAAAAATATTAATATTTTTGAAAACACTTTTGTTTTCGATTTAATTAAACAAAACGATATTTGCATAGGTGTTAAAGCATTTAACGGTGTTGATAAAATAAACTATACAATTATTGCGAAAGGAACTGTTATTGCTACGGGCGGTGCTTCCGGAATTTTTAGCAAAACAACAAATCCGCGTACTTCAACAGGAGACGGAATATTTTTAGCCTATAACGCAGGGGCAGATATTGCGGATACCGAGTTTATACAATTTCATCCGACTGTTTATCACTCAAAAAATAAAAAATCATTCTTAATAAGTGAAGCTGTTAGGGGTGAGGGTGCTTTTTTAGTTACCGAAGACATGAATAGGTTTATGCTTGAAATAGATAAATTAGCCGAATTAGCTCCGCGAGATGTGGTGGCAAAGGCAATTTTTAATAAAATAAAAGAAGGTAAAAAAGTTTACTTGACGTTAAAACATTTAAATTCCGAGAAAATAAAAACTCGTTTTTCAACTATTTACGCAGAATTAAAAAACTATGGATTGGATTTAACAAAAGATATGATTCCTATTGAGCCGGCTGCGCATTATTTTGTCGGAGGAATTAAAACCGATGTGAACGGGGGTACAAGCGTTAAAGGTTTGTATGCAATAGGAGAATCGGCAAGTACGGGTGTTCACGGAGCAAACAGATTGGCAAGTAATTCATTATTGGAATGTCTTGTATTTGGGAAACGAAGTATTGATAAAATCAATTCCGAGAGCGTGATAATTAACGAGAATAATTTAATCGTTAGCACGGATATTTATGCGGATGACAATAGCTTTTTAGAATATGAAGAATTAAAAGAAACTATTGCAACATTAATGACAGATAATTGCGGAATTTTAAGAACGAAATATGAATTAAACGAAGCAATAAATAATGTAGATGAGCTGAAAGCAAAAATCAATTATCATGAAAATGAATTTAATTCTTTTAGGAAAAAAATGATTATTGATATTGCTTTATTGATATTAAAAAATGCCATAGCAAGAGAAGAAAGTAGGGGAGGGCATAACAGAAAAGATTTCCCGAGCGAAAATAAGGATTTTACATTACATATACTTCAAAATAAATACAAAGGGATGTTTTATAATAAGGTTAATTAAAATGTTTAATTATATTGATATAAATTTAGAAGAAGCAAAACCAATTATTAAGCTGGCATTGGAAGAGGATATTAAAAGCGGAGATATTACAACCAATGCAATTGTTATTGACAATAAAATAGCAACAATGACTTTTTTATTTAAAGAAGACGGGGTGATAGCAGGAATACCACTGCTAAAGTACGTGATGAATTTTTTTAACTGTAGGTATGAAATTGAGAATTTAGCAAATGAAGGTGATTATTTATTAAACGGTAAAGTGGCAGTAAAAATTGAAGCTCCGGTTGGTGTTTTGTTGCAGGCAGAACGAACAATGCTAAATTTTATACAAAGAATGAGCGGGATTGCGACAAAAACTTATAAATTTGTTCAAATATTAAAACCATACAGCACAAAAATTTTAGATACAAGAAAAACAGTTCCGGGAAATAGGCTGTTAGATAAATATTCGGTTAGGACGGGAGGCGGATGTAACCATAGATTTGGGTTATTCGATATGGTTATGATAAAAGATAATCATATAAAAGCTGCCGGTAGTATTTCTGAAGCAGTAAAAGCCGTAAGAAATTTATACGGAGATAAATATAAAATTGAAGTTGAAACAAGTAATTTAATAGAAGTTGACGAAGCTTTAGCTAACAAGGCAGATATAATAATGTTAGATAATATGCAGATAGAGGTAATAAAAGAATCTGTTTTATTAATAAATAAAAAGGCAATAACTGAAGTAAGCGGAAATATTACGGAAGAAAAACTTATTATGTTAGGTGAAATAGGAATAGATTATATTTCATCGGGTGCGTTAACGCACAGCGTTAAAGCTTTAGATATTTCGGGAAAAATTAATATTGGAGATTAAAATGCAGACTGAATTAATAGAAAAAATAAAAGAATTAAAAGTTAAAAAGAAAGCAGTAATTTTAGCACACAATTATCAAAGACCCGAAATACAGGACATAGCTGATTTTGTAGGGGATTCATTAGGATTAAGCCGGCAAGCCGCATCAACCGAAGCTGAAATCATTGCTTTTTGTGGTGTTCATTTTATGGC
>CALGLM010000512.1 GCA_937930275.1 uncultured Ignavibacteria bacterium | reverse complement strand
ATAGCCATTGCATTAATATTTCTTTTAATAACATCGACCGGCATAAAATGACGAGAAACGTCAATCATCAATCCACGCCATTTAAAACGGGGGGAGTCTTTTATTTCTATAGTAGGGAAATAATATTGAAACGAATCGTTTAACACTAATTGATATAGAGTCTCTAAAGCGTGCATAATCCCTATATCAGATTTCGCATCTATATTTATTTTATTGTTTAAAATTTTTATAGTATAACTTTCATCTATGCCAAGTTTAATATTCTCAGATTTCTCATATGAAATAACAATTTTTCCTGTCAGTTCGTCTGTATTTGTGGTAATAACTTCTTTATCTAAAAAAATGCCTGTTTTATTGCTAATTCTTCGTAATACTTCTTTTGAATAGTCATTAAGTTTTTTCGAACTATTATTAGTTAATAGAATTTTTAGTGAACTATTAATTATAAATTTATCGTTGCCTAAATTTACACTATTAGGTAAAGGCATTAAATTTAAATCTTGAGAAAGAAGAGTATTGATAATAGAAAAGATTAATAAAATAAATAAAATACATTTTTTTGACATTTTGATAATCTCGGTTATTTTTGAATAAATTAAAAAATAAATTAGTAAAAAAAATAAAGTTATGAAAGAAAATAATCTATTTATTGGAACATGTAGCTGGAAATACGAAGATTGGATTGGAATAATTTATACTGCAGATAATAAAAATTATTTGGAAGAATATTCAAAAATATATAATAGTGTTGAAATAGATCAATGGTTTTGGTCTCTATTTCCAAATAGTATTGTACTGCCAAAGATTGAAACCGCTAAAGGATATGCTAATTCTGTAGGAGATAAGTTTAAATTTACTATAAAAGTACCAAATTCAATAACACTGACGCATCATTATAAAACAAATATTGAAAATAAAAACTTCTTAAGTCCTGAATTAATGGTTAAATTTATTGAAAATGTCTTGCCGTTGGAAAATAAAATTGGTGCGTTGATGATGCAATTTGAATATTTGAATAAACAAAAAATGGAGAGTATAGATAAATTTATTGATCTATTACAAACTTTTTTTAATAAATTACCAAAAAATATTAACTATGCGGTTGAAATAAGAAATCCAAATTATGTTACTAAAAAATATTTTGAATTCCTTAATTCGGCTAAAATTGGGAATGTTTTTATACAAGGCTATTACATGCCTCCAATTTGGGAAACATTTTTTCGGTTTAAAGATTTATTAAATACTAACGTTGTTATTAGGTTGTTGGGGGATGATAGAAATGGTATTGAAAATATTACAAACGGAAAATGGAATAGCATTGTTGTAAATAGAGATAATGAAATTTTACGAATTAACGAAATAATCAAAAGTCTTAAGATAAAACAAGTACCAATATTTTTAAATATTAATAATCATTATGAAGGATGTGCTCCTAAAACAATTGAAAAAATAGTAAATTTACTTTAATTAGGATTTGTTTAATTCTTTTAAAATAAAAAAGGCTGCATTCAAATTGCAGCCTTTTAGTATTGAAAATAATTAATAACCTAAACGCCCAAATACCTTGTTTTGAGGTAAAGATTTTGAAATATCAAAATGATCAATAAGTTGTTGTAAGTTTTCTGTAAGTTTATTTAAATCTTCTGCAGCTTGAGCAATCTGATAAACTCCGTTTGAAGATTCCTTTATAACATTATTAATGGTTTCAATCGATTTAGCAATTTCTTCGCTTGTAGCAGATTGTTCTTCACTGCTTGCCGCTACCTGAACAATAACATCGGTTACTTTTTCCGAACTTTGGATAATCTCTTTTAGAACATCGCCTGCATTGTGTACTAATACTTTTCCGTTTTCAACGTTTTGAGTACCGATTTTCATGGATTCAACAGCTTGAGTCGTATCAACTTGAATTTGTTTAATCATTCCGGCAATTTCTTTAGTTGCCTTTGTAGTCCTTTCGGCAAGTTTCCTAACTTCGTCAGCAACAACTGCAAAACCTCTTCCTTGTTCACCGGCTCTTGCAGCTTCAATAGCAGCATTTAATGCCAATAAATTTGTCTGATCTGCAATATCATTAATTACTTGAATAATCTCACCGATTTTATCGCTATTTTCACCTAAAATAAAAATTCTATTTGCTGATTGTTCAACAACCTCAGAAATTTTGTCCATTCCCGTAATTACTTCGTTTACAATTTTACCGCCTTCTTTTGCCTTTTCAGCAGAGTGTTTTGAAGATTCTGCAGCAAATGAAGTGTTTTTAGTTGTGCTAAAAATTGTACGCGTCATTTCTTCCATAGCAGCAGTAACTTCGTTTATATACGAAGATTGTTCATTTGAACCTGAAGCCATTTTTTCGGTAGATGAAGAAATTTGGTTTGCCGCAGAAGCAGCAGCACTAATGGCTTCAGAAAGTTTATAAATTGGTTCGGTAAGAGTATTTACGGTTAAATTTATACCTAAAGCAATATCTTTAAATACATTAGCAAATTTATTATCATCAATTCTAACATCAACTTTTCCTTTCTTTACTCCGTCATTAAGTTTATTTAACTCACCGGTTAAATCATTCATGGTTGTTATACATAAATTAATGTTATTTTTAATCTCATTAAAATCGCCGTTGTAATGCTCGGTAATAGTTTTAGGGATATCACCTTTAGATCGGAAGAGC
>CALGLM010000511.1 GCA_937930275.1 uncultured Ignavibacteria bacterium | reverse complement strand
TTTACTACCGAAGTAAAAGTAGTTGCAACAGGTGATACATCAAATACTTTGAATAATACTTTATCGTACTTTAGAACATTGGTTTATCCTGACCCAATGATTAAAATTAAATATGATAACGGATCAAATACACCTTATACATTTATCGGTTTTGGCACAAACAATATGTCATTAACGGCAGCAGTAAGATTTGTAGCTCCCGATAACATGAGATTGGCAAACGTTGATGCTTTTATAAGAAATGAAACAAGCACACAACCAATTACAGTAAAAGTATATGCTGCAGGTGCCGATACTTTAGCACCGGGTACATTAATTTATACTAAAACTTTTGACGGTGTAAATTATATTACAGCAGGAACAGCCGGTTCTTATGTTACTTTACCATTAGGTAACGATGCTCCTACATTTACAACCGGAACAAATTTCTGGGTAGGAATTAAATTTGATGCCGCAATTCAATACCCGATGGGTGCACATAATACATCACCTACACCGGGTCATAGTTTCTTAACAAATAACGATACACTATGGTCACCGGTTGTTATTAGTTCAACAACCTATTCATGGTTATTACGTGCAGTTGGTTCACCTTGGACTCCTCCGCAGTACACAACTATTTGGGAACGCAATAAAGCTCAAAACAGTATGCCAACTTGGTTTGGAACAGGTAGCTTGGAAAGAGGATTTGCTTACGGAGTTCCGACAATACCTACAGAAGACGGTGTTAAACGTTTATATGTCGGTTCAAGAACAGGCGGAAACTTTGTAAAAGTATTAGACGCAGCAACCGGTGTTGACATTGCAGATTTAAATACAACCGGTATTTCCGGCGGTACTTATGTAATGAATGATGTTGAAACATCAGTTGACGGTAAAATATTTACTGCAAATTTATCTACCAATACTTCTACATCTGCTTTTAAAGTATATATGTGGGATACCGAAGCATCTGCACCGGTTAATATTATTTCGTACATGGGTGATGCTGTTCGTTTAGGCGATAAATTTACTGTTACCGGTAGTGTAAGTGATAATTCGGCAGTTGTATGGGCTGCTTCAGCAACATCAGGATTTATGAAAGTTTATAAATTCACAATGTCAGGCGGAACATTTAGCAGCACACCAACCGTAATTAGTTTAAGTGATAATGCAACCGGTGTACCTACAAGTGCATCTGTTGGTCCATTACCGAACGGAGATTTCTATTGGAAAGCTACCGGTTTTGGAGTTAAAAAATACTCGGCAACAGGTACATTATTAGGAACAATTCCTACTACATTAGTTGCTTCAGGCGGAAACGCAATTAGATATATCGGAACGGTCGGTACTTTTGAATATTTCGTTGTATTCCAATATGGAACAGGAAACGAAAATGCAAGAATAATGAAAGTTGATCCGACTGATTTTAATACGGCAGCAACTTATGATATAACACCTACAATGGGCACAAATTCAAATACTAACGGTACAGGCGATGTTGCATATGCATTAAATCCTGACGGAACAGCTTATATTTATGTTATGTCAACAAATAACGGTTTGGGTTGCTATCAAACAGTAACTCCGGTTCCGGTTGAATTAACATCATTTATTGCAAGTACAGATAAAGATGTAGTTTATTTAAGTTGGACAACAGCAACCGAAACAAACAGTAAAGAGTTTGTAATTGAAAGAAAATTAGGAAATTCTTGGGTAGTAGCAGGCAGAGTAAACGCAAACGGTACTACTACAGAACCTAAAGCTTATTCATTTAATGAAAAATTAGATGTTACCGGTAAATATAGCTACAGATTAAAAATGGTTGATTTTGACGGTACTTTTAGTTTTAGTAATGTAATTGAAGTTGAAGTAGGAGTACCTGCTACATTCAGTTTATCACAAAACTATCCTAACCCATTTAACCCGACAACAAAAATTAACTATTCAATTCCTGTTGATAGTAAAGTTACAGTTGAGCTTTATGACATTACAGGTCAAAAAGTTGCTACGTTATTTAACGGTGATATTAAAGCAGGTTACTATAACTTAGATTTTGCTGCCGGTAATTTGGCAAGCGGTGTTTATATTTATAGATTGTCTGCTTCATCTTTAGCTGACGGTAAAACTTTTGTTAGCAGTAAAAAAATGATGCTATTAAAGTAATTTTGAATTCTTGATTTTGAATTCTCAATGTCCTCATCCCTTAATTGGGATGGGGATTTTTTTTAATTTTGAATTTTTAATTTTGAATTCTGAATTGGGTTGTAACAAGTCATTTTATTTACATTATTGGAACTAATATATTACATTACATAATTTATATAATTCCCAAAACGTAATAAGCACTCTAATGTCACGCCTATTTCTGTTCCGATACTAACGCTCTTTGGATTATTCTTACGTAAGAATATTAATAATCACGATTTAAATCACTCTTATTTATTTAAATTAACAATAAATATAAAGACTAAGGTCATTAATTAAATGTGGAACGGAGTAATAAGTGAAATATTTACAAACTTAATTGTTAAAAATAAAATTGGGGGGGGAATTATTATTTAAAATTTAACGAAATCCCAGACATTTAAATGAAAGGGATTTCGAAATATTAAAAATTAGAAAACATAATTTTTGGGAATTACAACAATACCCGTTTCGCTTACGGTAAATCTTTTACGGTCAATATCCGGATCAAAACCTATTTCCGTATGTTCCGGAATAACTACGTTTTTATCAATAATTGTTCTTCTTATTCTGCTATGTCTTCCTATCGTTACATTATCCATTACAATAGAATCTACTAAATATGAATATGAATTTACACGAATATTAAAACCGAGTATTGATCTTTCCACAAGACCACCCGATACAATTGTTCCATCCGAAATTAATGAGTTTAATACGCGCCCTACTCGTTCACCTTCGTGAGAAAGTGTTTTAGCAGGCGGGTACTGTAATTGTTGTGTACGGAGCGGCCAATTAAAGTCATATAAGTTAAATTCGGGATTAACACTTATTAAATCCATACTTGCAGCATAATAACTATCAATTGTACCAACATCAACCCAATATGGTTGTTCTTTTTTGTTTTCGTCTTGGAATTTGTAAGCATCAACTTCAAATCCGGATTTAATCATGTAAGGAATTACATCTTTTCCGAAATCATTGTTTTCAATACCTTCGCGTTCCATTTGCTTTAATACGTTATGCAATACGGAAACATTAAAAATGTATATTCCCATATTAACAAAAGACTCTCCGGGTCTATCCGGAATTTGCGGAGGAACAGACGGTTTTTCTAAAAATGATAAGACTTTGTAATTTTCGTCAATTCCTACAACTCCAAATCTATTTGCGGTATCTGTTGGAACATTCATGCACGCAATAGTTAAATCGGCTTTGCGATCAAGATGATATTGCAGCATTTTTAAGTAGTCCATCTTGTAGATATGGTCACCGGAAAGGATTAATGTCCATTTATATTTACCTGCTTCTAAAAAATTTAAATTTTGGTAAATTGCATTGGCAGTTCCCATGTACCAATTATTGCTTTCTTTTTGCTGCGGAGGTACGGGATAAATAAATTCTCCCAATTCCGGATTAAAAATGCTCCATGCTTCATATAAATGCTGATTTAATGAATCAGATTTATATTGTGTTAAAACATAAATCTTTCTTAGTCCCGAATTTAAACAATTAGATAAAGCAAAATCAATAATTCTATACTTTCCTCCAAACGGAACAGACGGCTTCGTTCTAAACTTTGTTAACGGCAGCAATCGTTCTCCTTGTCCTCCGGCTAATATCAATGTCAATGTATCACGCAATAATGACGATCCTGAAAATTGCATTTCCCCTCGCTAAATATTTATAATTTTGTTATTTTTAAATTCATGATTATTATTTATGTAAAAAATAAGTTTTTTAATATTAAATATAAGTTTAATGAAAGTCAAGAAAAATTATTATTATTTATTAATTAGTATTTTTATTTTACTAAGTTTTACAATACTATTGTTTACAGGTTTCTTTTCAAAACTTTTTAATGTAATTAGTTTTGTAAAAAACAAGAATTACGTGGTTTATATTAGTCAAGATTCTACATTTATTAACTATATAAATCCTATTCAAAACAATATTGATGTTGAAAAATATTACTTGGAATTAAGTCTGTTTCCCCAAAAAGGGAGTATTGAATGTAATATTGATATAATGGGCAAAGTTTTGGAAAATTGTGATTATATATGTTTAAATTTTGAAAAAGGGTTTAAGATTAAAAATTTAATAATAAATAACCAAAAAACAAATTTTAAATACGTGGATAATTATTTAAAAGTTTTTAAAAGTGTATTAAAGGGAGATACATTTAATATAAAGGTTCAATATTTTGGGCAGCCTATTGCAAAAGGTTTGGGCTCGTTTGTTTTTGACGAATATAAGGGGTATAATTTTATTTATTCGTTAAACGAACCAATATTTGCCTCAACTTGGTTCCCCTGCAACGATAAACCCGATGATAAAGCTTTATTTGAATCTAAAATTACCTCGGATAGTATATATACGTCAGTTAGTAACGGCAGTTTAATTAATATTGAATACAAAAACGGTAAAAGAACGTTTCATTATAAGTCAGAGTATCCGATTTCAACTTATTTAATGTGTGTTTATTCCGGAAAATATTATTATTATGAAGATTATACAGTAACAGGTATTAAAGACACAATTCGTTTATCTTACTATTTACTTGAACAGGAAGATATAGAAAATTATTTGGACTTCAAGCCCGTAAAAGACGGAATAAAAATATTTAGCGATTTATTTGGCATATATCCGTTCAAAAACGATAAATACGGCAATGCTCAAATTACGTGGAAATACGGAGCAATAGAACACCAAACAATTACGGGGTTATCAACTAATATCATAAAAAACCCGTTTAGTAAAAGATTAGTTTTTATCCACGAATTAGCTCATCAATGGTGGGGGAACGCAGTCGGACTTAAATCGTGGAAAGATATTTGGTTAAATGAAGGTTTTGCAACTTACAGCGAAGCTTTATATGCAGAAAAATTAAATGGTTACGAAAAATATTTGGAAGTTATGCATAGTAAGATCGGTGATTTTGAAGATAACACGTTATATGCGCCTCAAAATAATATGTTTTCTTCAACCATATATAATAAGGGGGCTTGGGTATTGCATATGCTGCGTAATAAAATTGGGGACAAGAAATTTTTTAAGGGATTGAAAGCTTATTTTAATGAGTATAAATATAAAAATGCCTCTACAAACGATTTTATTAAAATAATGGAAAATGAGAGCGGGATAAGTTTAAAATCGTTTTTTAACAACTGGGTATTTTACGGAAAAGGGATGTTGAACATTAGATATAATTATGAGGTTAAAAACAGTGATTTATATTTACACATTAAAACAGATAAAAACAAAATAAAATATGATTTTTTACTTGAAACTGAATTAGACTTTGCAGACGGAAAATCAGTTGTTAACAAAAATTACTTGTTTGGTAATGATACAACTTTGATATTTAAAAATGTAGGCAAGGTTGCCGGTATAATACTTGACCCAAATGATAAGTTACTAAAAAAAATAGAGTTGTTAAAATAACTTACTTTAAAAAGTAATAAAATAGTTGTATAATTAATGTTTAATTAAAATTAATTTTGTGTGGAAACAGCAGTTTATTTTATTTCAGATTTGCACTTAGGATTGCAAGATAAAGAAGCGGAAGAAAAAAAAGAACTTAAGCTAATTGAATTCTTGGATTTTATTAACAATAAGGGAAATTCTCTATTTATTTTAGGGGATTTATTTGATTATTGGTTTGAATATAAACATGTATTGCAAAAAGGCTATTTTAGAATTTTTACAAAGTTAAAAGAGCTGACCGATAACGGAGTAAAAATCTATTACCTTATCGGCAATCATGATTTTTTTCACCGAGATTTTTTTGAAACGTACTTGAATATTAAAGTTATAAAATCAGAATATGAATTTAAGTATCAAGATAAAAGATTTTTTTTAGGACACGGAGACGGACTTGTAAAAAAAGATACCGGATATAAAATATTAAAGAAAATTTTAAGAAATAGATTTTTTCAGTTTTTATTTTACCTTATTCATCCGGATTTAGGAATTTCGATTGGTAAAAATACAAGCAAGACGAGCAGAGAATATACTGAATATAAAGACTACGGTGAAACAGACGGTCTTTTTGAAACGGCAAAACAAAAGATTGAACAAGGTTATGATTTCGTACTTTTTGGTCATTCACATACAAGAGATATTAAAATATATAAAAACGGTAAATATATTAATTTAGGAACATGGTTAAGCAAACCATGTTATGCTATTTATAAAGATAATAAATTAGAAATTATAGATTGGTAATATAATGGCACAACTTAAAACTACAAAAAAAGCTAATAAATTTAAAAAATACTTTATCTTAGGCGGAGTAATAAGTTTTATTTTATTTGTAGCTTTTTTAATTTACGTTATTAGCGGTTTACCGCCGGTTGAAGATCTTGAAAATCCAAAACCCTTACTTTCAAGCAATGTTTGGAGTGAAGACGGTGAATTAATAGGTCAGTTTTTTATTGAAAACAGACTTCCGGTTAAATATAAAGATATTAATCAAAGTGTTGTAAAGGCATTAATTGCTACTGAAGACGTAAAGTTTTATAGACACTGGGGGGTAGATATTGATAGATTTGTTAAGGCAATGGTTAAAACTGCATTCGGCAAAAAGCAGGGGGCAAGTACTATTACTCAGCAATTGGCAAAAAATTTATACGGATTAAAAGATAGCAATGAAAGCATGTTTGAAACCGTTGTTAGAAAGGTTAGGGAATGGATAACAGCAGTTCAAATTGAAAAGCAATATACTAAAAACGAAATATTAGAATTGTACTTAAACATATCTTATTTCGGAAACGGTGCATACGGTATTCAGTCAGCTTCAAAAATTTATTTCAATAAAGATGCAAAGCATTTAACTACTCCTGAAGCGGCAGTTCTGGTCGGTTTATTAAAATCATCAGTATATTATGACCCGGTTAGACGATATAATAATGCATTACAAAGGCGTAACTTAATATTATATAGATTATATGAAGAAGAATTTATAACTGAAAGACAATTTAAAGATTTTAGATTAATGCCGATTAAAGTAGATAAGCAAAAGATTAGCCGAAAGTTTAAAAGTGATATTGCACCCCATTTTGTTGAGTACATAAGACAACAAATGGAAAGATGGGCAGCTCAGCATAATGTTAATCTTTATGAAGACGGCTTAAATATTTATACATCATTAAATGCCAAAATGCAGCGTGTTGCAAACCGTGCAGTAAAAGAACATTTAACGACATTTCAACCTCAATTTGATAAATATTGGAACTGGGACAGCCATAAAGATATTTTAAATGATTTAGTTATTAGAGCAATAAAAGATAGGGATGATTATAG
>CALGLM010000510.1 GCA_937930275.1 uncultured Ignavibacteria bacterium | reverse complement strand
GAAATAAAATTAGTAAACTCACCGTCCAAAACATCACTGCTAATCCACGCATTTACAGTTCTGTTAGATAGATTAAAAACAGCAAAAACTTTATTTCTTTCTCTTACTCTTGCAATTGCCAGTACATTTCTTTTATCGTTAACAGGCAAAACCAACATACTTCCGCCGTAATTGCCGTTCCACAATGCTTTATTATTAGTCTTTAAGGCACAAAGTTTTTGTATAAATTCTGTTGTTTTGGTTTGTTTCCATTCTATTGAGTCTTTTTCAAAAAACGACAATCTTCTTGTATTTTCAGCTTCCTGTCCGGTATAAATTAAAGGCATCCCTTTTAATACAAACGACAAGGCAGTAAATGTTTTTACCTTTTCCTTCCCTAATCTTTCAAACTCGGTACCGTTCCACGAATTTTCATCATGATTAGTGATAAAAATCATTCTATATTCACCATTTTTATATTCGTCCAAATCTTTAACAATATATTTTCTTAAATCATTAGCTGTTTTAGATCGCTTAGCTATATCATTAAATAAATGATACGAAGTCCAAGAATATCCCATATCAAAAGCTTTTTTCTGAAGGTCTAATTTTTCGGCTTCGGCAAGCATAAAAACAGGTCTAATTTCTTCAAGCTTTAATCTTGCTTCTTCCCAAAAATCAGTTGGCACCATCTCTGCAACATCACATCTGTAACCATCAATATTATATTTTGCGACCCAATATTTTAACGATTTTATCATTTCGTTTCTTAAATTTTTGTTATCATAATTTAAGTCAATAACATCGTGCCAATCTTTAACCGGAGGAACAAAGCTGCCGGAAGTATCTTTAGTGTAAAAATCAGGATTTGTCTGCGTCCATTTATGATCCCAAGCAGTATGATTAGCAACCCAATCTAATATTATATACATCCCGTTTTTGTGAATTACGTTTACTAAAGACTTAAAATCTTCGGACGTTCCAAATTCGGGATTTATGCTATTATAATCTTTAATTGAGTAATAGCTTCCCAATCCTCCTTTTCTGTTAACTTCGCCTATCGGTTGAATCGGCATAAGCCATAATATTTTAACACCCAAATCTTTTAATCTTGGAATTTGGGCTTCCAAAGATTTAAAAGTTCCTTCTTTGGAAAACTGCCTAACATTTACTTCATAAATTACCGCATCTTTGCTCCATTCAACAATCTCCCTTCCTTCCAAACTTTTATTAACCGGTTGTGATTTTGTTATAAAATTGAATACTGTAAAAGATGCAATTGAAATAATTATCAAAAATATTATTCTATTTGCCCCTGCAAAGTTATTTTTAACCATTATAAACCTGTAAATATTTTATTAAAATTGTTATATTAATTTACTATTTATTTTATTTAATTTCACTTATAAAAATTGGTTATATGAACAAAAATACTGCCGATCCGACTAT
Source organism: uncultured Ignavibacteria bacterium (assembly GCA_937930275.1). Classification (GTDB taxonomy): domain Bacteria; phylum Bacteroidota; class Ignavibacteria; order Ignavibacteriales; family Melioribacteraceae; genus JAEXOD01. The sequence goes on along the minus strand of CALGLM010000510.1, from coordinate 18,258 downwards.
TAAATTTTTTGTTTCCGTTTTGGGAATTATTGCTTTACTATTTATGCTAAAAGAGCTGCAAAGTATATTTTTACCATTTGTTATAGCTTATTTTTTGTTTTTTCTTTTTACACCTTTAAATAATTATTTAAGCAAAAAGCGTTTTCCAATAGGTGCAACCGTACTTGTTAATATTTCAATTTTAATTACTTCTATAACGTTGTTTGGACAATTCATCTTTGCTTCATTTAGCCAATTTAGCGAACAAATTCCATATTATACCGTTAAATTAAATAATATAGTAATAAATTTTGCAATTGATACGGGCATAAAAAACCCTGCCATACGAAATTTTGATATAGGCAAATATTTAGCAAAACTTGATTACAGCGTTTTTGCAAGCGGTGTATTTTCTTCTACAATTGATTTTGTTTCCGGCATTTTTTTAATCCTTTTTTTCTTTATATTTATTAACAGCGGTCACGATAAAATTATTAACGCATTAAAAAATAGATTTGAACCGGATTCTGATTCCGGAAATGATAATAATAACGGACTTATATATGATACTGTTAAAAGTATTACCGACCAAGTTCAAAAATATATTTCTACAAAAGCTTTAATCAGTTTAACAACTGCGGCAGTAGTTAGTATAGTACTATTATTATTCGGTGTTGATTTTATTTTAGTTTGGGCGGCTTTTACTTTCTTTTTAAATTTTATTCCCAACATAGGTTCAATAGGTGCCGTAATACTACCTACGGTAATGTGTTTAATACAATATGAATCAATAGGATATGCAGCATTTTTAATGTTAATATTAATAATATTTCAAAATCTTATTGGTAACATATTAGAACCTAAAATTTTTGGAAATAAATTAGGATTAAATCCCATTGTAATTTTGCTTTCGTTATTATTATGGGGTTACATTTGGGGAATAGGAGGAATGATATTATCCGTACCTATTACGGCTGTTTTAAAAATTATTTTTGAACGGAGCACAAGCAAAAACTTGCACTTTATTAGCGGTATAATGAGTAATTAAAAAGACGCTTTTAGTTTCTCAAAAAACAATTTATTAATTTGTTTTTAGATGTATTTTCTGTAAAAGTATAATTTGTTCAGTTTTACTAATCATTTTATTCCATTTTAACAGTTAATTATTTTAAACGCAAAAAAGCGGGATTTTACTTCCGCTTTTTCACGTTTTTTTAACAGAGGGGTATAACAAATTATTGATTGACGTCTATTTTAGTAATTTTATCGCTTATATCTCTAATAGTTTTATTTTGTGCCAATATTTCGCCGGCTTTTAAATTAGATTCCTGCGTATCAAATTCAAGCAATGTTAGTGCCAGCACAAATCGCAATACATCATCTTCTTCTTTTTCGCTTGCCTTATACAGTTCGGGTAATATTTCTTCATATTTTAATTTTCCGCATAATTCGTAGCCGCTTTTTCTTAGTCCGGTATTATTACTGCTTATCGCTGTCTTTAAATTTTCTATTATCGCTTTTCTTTTACCTTTTTCTATTTCTGATTGCGCTTTTATTTCTAAACTGCACATTAAAAACACTGTTACTAAAAGCATTCCGATTACTTTGTATTTATAAGTTTTCATTTTATCATTCTCCTTGTAATATTTATTCGACTTTTGCAATTCTGTTACTTAATGCTTTTACCGTGTAGTTATCTGAAAGCAATTGTTCGGCTAATACATTAGATTCTTTAGTATTGTAGTCCAATAAAGTTAAAGCTAAAACAAACTTCAAATAATCATCTTTTTCATATTCGGATGCTTTTATTAATTCGGGTAATAACTCGGGATATTTAATTTTACCGCACATCTCGTAACCGCTTTTGCGTAATCCCGTGTTATCGCTGTTTATTGCCGATTTTAAGTTTTCAACGGCACTTTCTCTTTTGTTTAATTTAACAGGCTCGTTTGCATTTACGTTTGACACAACACCAACAGTTAATAAAACTACTGTCATAACCTTAACCAAGTAACTTTTCATCGTTTTCATCTTTTTATCTCCGTCTTTAAGTTTCAAATTATTTATTGTTTCTATCACTTAAGACGATACAATTAAAACCGAAGTTGTCACAACTTTATCTTTAATTGTAAAAAGATGTAAAAGAGAAGAATAAAGAAGAAATAAATTTTATTACTAAACTTTAGTGTATATTTAAAATAAAAATTCCCCACAATTGTTTTATGGCAATCGGGGGAATTTTTATTAAATGTTAAATTGCTTATTTTACTTCAAATTTACTATCCGGCACATTTAAATTTATCTGAATATCGGTTACATTTAAATCAAATGATTGACCTGCCATAATTTGTGTATATTTATGGGGCAATTTAATTCCGTTAACATCTTTATAATCACCGTAAATAGTTGTTTGTGTAAAATTACCCTGCGGAGTTTCTAAAGTCGCAACATCTCTATTTTTTAATCCTGTTTCGATATCAAAATATGTAACCGAAGATTTACCGGTTGCAAATTTATTTGTAACCTTATAGTAATCTTTTCCGTCAATGTTTTCTACTCCGGTTAATTCTGCGGTTACTCCGTATTTACTTAAATTTAAGTAAGGTTCAAAAGCTGCTTCAAATTTTAATTGCTCCAAGTCGTTTCCTTCAAGCATTTTACTTTGTCCCATTGCAGATTGTTTAGCTTTAATGCCGTCTGTTACCGTTTCCTGAACAAACATACCGGCGTCAATTTTCTGATATAATTTTCCGTTTTCCTTTTTAATTATGTTTACGGTAAAATCGCCCATCGGCATTTTCCCTTTAAGCGTAACAGAAGCGGTTTTTACTTTTTCTATTGCATCTTTACCGCCTATAGCATCAATATAATTGTTTAAAACTTTATCAATTGTTAAACCTTCAGGTATTTTTTTAGCCGCAAGGTCAACTTTTTCCCCGTTCATATCAAGGTAATCTATTTTACCGTTTTGTGCAAATTTCTTTAACGGTGCGGAAATTTCATCAGCTTTACCTACAACTACCACATATGCATTGTTAGGTTTTATCATTCTTCCGGCCGCTTCGTAAATATCATCAACAGTTAGTGAATTTAAAACCGTCAAATAGTTTTTGTAATAGTCTTTTGGCAGATTATATCTTTCAATATTTAATGCAAATGCGGCAATAGTTTGAGGATCTTCCAAACTTCTTGAAAAATCACCTGTTAAAAAGTTTTTAGTATTTTGCAGCTCTTCTTCGGTAATTTTTTCAGTACGAATTTTATTCATTTCCGCTAATATTTCTGCTACCGCACTATCTGTTACCGAATTACGAACCTCGCAATAAGCCGTAAAACTACCGACATATTCATTAGGACTTAAACTTGAATATGCCCCGTATGTATAAGCATGTTTTTCACGCAAATTCATAAATAATCGAGCAGTTGCACTTCCTCCCAAAATAGAATTTACAACTAAAGCTTTTATTTGATCAACTGTTCCAATTTTCAAATCCAAAGGATAAGTAACGCTTACAACCGATTGTACCGAGTTACTTCTATCAGATATTGTAACTTTACGAACTAATGGTGCTTTAACTTGTTTTAATTCTGTTTTTGGTACATCTTTCTTTTCCCAAGCTCCCAAGTATTTTGTAACCAATTGTTTTGCTTGGTCAAGAGTAATATCACCAACAATTGCCAAATAAGAAATATTGGGTACAAAGTAAGTTTTATAATAATTTGTACAAGCTTCTAAAGTAATTGCATTTATTGATTGTTCGGTTTCAAGTTCACCGTAAGGGTGATCTTTTCCGTATAAAACTACTTTTTTAACTCTATCGGAAATTCCTTTAGGATCATCTTTTACCGAAGCTAAACCGCTAATTGCTTGTGTTTTTATTTTGTCTAATTCTTCTTGTTTAAATTCACTATTAACAATAATATCAGACATTATCTCAAAAAGTTTTTCGGTATTTTTGCTTAAGCAAGAACCGTTTACCGAAGTAGCAGACGTGCTTAACGTAGCACCAATAAAATCTACTTCTTCATCAATTTGTGCTTTATTTTTTGTTTTTGTACCTGTTCCCAAAAGTTCACCGGTTGTATTAATATATCCGGCAAGTTCTTTTTCCAATAAAGGTTCTCTGTTAACAATAAATCTAAAATTAACTTTAGGTAATTTATGATTTTCGACAACAATTACTTTTAAACCATTCGGTAATTCAAACAATTCGTAATCACCTAAATTAATTACAGGAGCCGGCCCCGGTAGCGGTTTTTTTGTTCTATCTAACTGAGCAAACATAAAGCTTGCAGTAAATAAAAATAATAATATTAAAATTGATTTATTTCTCATTTTTTATTCTCCGAACGTCAATTATTTTTTTAAACTTTTAGGTAAATAGTGTAATACAACTCTGTTTTCTTTTACTAAATATTTTTTTGCAACACGTTGTATGTCTTCGCGGGTAACTTTCATAAAACGTTCAATTTCGGTATTTATTAAATTTGTATCACCAAAATAAACGTGATAGTTTGCTAAGTTTTCTGCTATACCTGCTACTCTTGAGTTTTCGTCAACAAAACTTTTTTCTATTTGGTTTTGTAACTTTATAAATTCACGTTCGCTAATTAATTCGTTTTGAACTTTTTCTATTTCTGCATACATAGCATCTTCTACATCTTTTGCATCTTTACCCATATTACAAACGGCAAAAACTAAAAATTGTCCGCTATCTTCCAATGAAAACGGAAATGACATTGCAGTAACGGCTTTTTGTTGCTCGTCAACAATAGCTTTGTATAATCTGCTGCTTTGACCTGAAGACAATAAAGTAGTTAACATGTTCAATGCATAATAATCTTCGGTTCCTTGAGCCGGTATTCTATACGATTCGATAACTGCCGGTAATTGTATATTGTCATAAATAGTATCCCTCACTTCACCGCCTAAAGGAGGTTCTTCCGCAAAAGTTCTTTTTATTTCTTTTGTTCCTTTCGGAATTTCTGAAAAGTATTTATTTATATATTCTTTTGCGGTTTTTTTATCAATATCACCTGCAATTGAAAGGGTTGCGTTATTCGGTACATAATAATGTTTATAAAAATCAATAAATTCGTCTAATTTTGCTTGGTCAATATACTGAACCGAACCTATAGGTAACCAGCTATAAGGATGTACTTTATAAGCTCTTTTAAAAGTCTCTTCTAATATTGAACCGTACGGTCTATTTTCATAACTTTGTTTTCTTTCTTCTTTTACTACTTTGCGTTGCGTTTCTAACCCTACACTATCAATTTTTAAGTGTAACATTCTCTCGGATTCCATATATAATCCAAGTTCTAACTGATTTGACGGCATAATTTCATAGTAAAAAGTTCTATCAAACGACGTATTTGCATTTAACGTACCTCCGGCTGCTTCAATTGTTTTAAAGTACTCACCACGTGCTATATTCGGTGATCCTTCAAACATTAAGTGTTCAAAAAAATGTGCAAAGCCGGTTCTTTCAGGGTCTTCATTTTTGCTTCCTACATGATACATAACCGATACTGCCACGTTGGGCGTAGTGTGGTCTTCGTGTAAGATAACATGCAGACCATTATCAAGTTTAAACTCTTCAAATTCAATTTTTCTTGCACCGGAGCAACCGATTAACATAACTATTGCCGGCAAAATAAAAAGGATTTTCTTCTTCATTATTCTATCCTTAGATTAGTGGATTAATATTTTTTATTTATCTTTATAAAATTAGCAAGATTAATTATTTAATACAATATATTTATTAATATTATCGGATTAATAATTATTCATTCAATAAAAAATATTAAATTTGCAATATGAATTTATAAAAACGGGAGACACTATATGAAACGATTGATTTTACTATTTTTTATTTGTTCAAGCTATTTTTACGCTCAAACTATTACTTGGACTGACGTTAGCGCATTTTATAATTTACCGAACGGAGTAAAATTGTTTGAAGGTTCAAGAACCTCTCCAAAATTAAAAGCGTTTTATTTTGATGTTGATCTAAACTCACCTAAAATTGCAGTAAGACCATATATTACCACTTCTCCGAGTACGGTAAATACTCTTACAAGTAGGTTTGGGGCTTATGCTGCAATAAACGGCGGCTTTTTCGGGGGTTCAACTTCGTATAGCACGGTTGTTTACCCAAATGAAATAAAAGCTCAAAATGTTGCTGCAGTAACCAGAAACAACCAGTCATATCCTGTTATTAGAAGTTTTTTTGGCGTTAATACAAACAAACAGCCTGCCGTAAATTGGATTTACCATTTTAACAATACTTTACAAGGTTTATATACCTTTAATCAACCTTTACAATATACTTATAACGCTCCTTCACCGTTACCATCTCCTTTACAATCGCAAGGAACTGCCTATCAAAATTTATTGGTAGGAATAGGAGGCGGACCCACTCTTGTTAAAAACGGTCAAGTTAATGTTACTTATAATGAAGAAATTATGTGGGGAAGCGGTGTAGGACTTGATAACAGAGACCCGCGTACGGCAGTAGGTTATACTGCAGATAAACATGTAATTATGATTGTAGCTGACGGAAGACAAACAGATAGCGAAGGGTTAAGCTTACCGGAATTAGCACAAGTACTTATTAATTTTGGCTGCGTTGAAGCAATGAATTTGGACGGAGGCGGCTCAACACAAATGGCCTTGGGTAATCAGTTCGTAAATTCACCAAGCGAACAACGTTCTGTTCCGGTAATTTTTGCAATTACTCATATAGATTCGCTCCATTTGCCAAAAGAACCTACATTTGAAAAAGTTATCGATACGGGAGATCCCGAAGCTTCCTTAAACGGACCGGATTGGTTTCCTACGGCAAATACCGGTTTTTGGGGAACAACTGCAGCTCAATTAAATGCAGTTGGAACAGGTGATAGCTATGCTCAATTTAATTTAAACTTAACAAAGGAAGCAAGTTACGAAGTTTATGCATGGTGGGTCGCTTCTACAAACAGAAGCAAAACAACACCATTTATTATAACACATAAAAACGGAATTGACACAGTAAAAAAAGATCAGTCGGTTAACGGTTCTTCTTGGGTTAAAATAGGCACTTTTACATTTGCCGGAACAAGTAACGAAAATATAAAATTAACCGATGCCGGTTCACCAAGTGGTACTTATGTTGTTGCAGATGCTATCCGTTTGATTTCTTATGATTCAACTTTTGTAGTATCGGTTGAAGATAAACAAGAAAATTTACCTAAAGATTTTACATTATCTCAAAATTATCCAAATCCGTTTAACCCTTCAACAAAAATATCGTTCGGGTTACCCGAAACAAGTAATATTAGCTTAATAATCTACAACTCTTTAGGCGAAAAAATTGCAACATTAATTGATAACAATATGCTAAATAAAGGAAATCATTTTGTTGTTTGGAATGCTAAAGACGATAACGGTAACATTGCTCCTTCGGGAATTTATTTTTACAGCTTGTATGTTAACGGAAAAACTATTACAAAAAAAATGGCACTTGTTAAATAATTTAAATTATGTGTTTTGTTCTTTAATTGCACGGGGTTTAAACCCCGTGTAAAAATTAGCATTACCCCCCAAATCAATAATCCGAAATTAACAATTCAAAATTCAAGTTACCTTATTTCTAAAATGTCTAAATTCTTGTAACTATATAATATTTTTGGTATATTTAGTTTAATGTATTAGGATATTTTATTGAAATCGAAAAGTATTGTTATTTTTATTGCACAAAAAGACTTTGACGAGCAGGAATTTACTATAGTAAAATCCAACTTATTAAAAAACAAATTTAATGTTTTTATCTGTTCGGATAGTTTTTCGGTTTGTACCGGACTTTACGGTATGAAAGTAAAAAACGATATTTTGCTTAATAACTTAAAATCTTCCAACTTTGCCGGTTTAGTTATAATAGGCGGTAAAGGTATTACCGAGTATTTTAAGAACACCTTGCTAATTTCAAATATTTTATCTTTTTATAATAGCAAAAAAATAATCGGAGGTATTTGTGCAGCACCAATTTTAATGGCAAAAGCCGGTATATTAAAAAATGAAAAAAGCACATGTAACTTTAATTATAAAAAAGATTTAGAAAGGGAGGGAGCTGTTTATGTTTCCGAACCGGTTGTAACGGGAAAACAAACGGTAACTGCCCAAGAACCCATAAACAGTATAGATTTTATCTCAAAGTTTATTCATTTATTAAAATAAAAGAACTTACATAATAAATAGTTTGTTTATAATTTAAACAAAAATTGACCATGCAACATTACTGCAATTCGCTAACAAATTACAAAAGATATAAGACCATTGAAGTTAACATTGGCGATATCCCGTTAGGCGGAAATAATCCGATTAGAATTCAATCCATGACAACTACAAATACAATGGATACCATTGCAACCGTTGAACAGACGATTAGAATGGTTAATGCCGGTTGTGAATATGTTAGAATTACCGCCCCCAGTATAAAAGAAGCTAATAATTTAGCCGAAATAAAAAAAGAGTTAATAAAACGAGGATACAAAGTTCCTTTAATTGCCGATATACACTATACCCCAAATGCTGCGGAAGCTGCCGCACGAATAGTTGAAAAAGTTCGAGTTAACCCGGGTAACTATATTGATAAGAAAAAATTTTTACAGTTGGAATATACCGACTTAGAGTATGCCGAAGAAATTGAACGAATTAGAACACGCTTTACTCCTTTGGTAAAAATTTGTAAGGAATACGGAACCGCTATGCGAATAGGCACAAACCATGGATCGCTTTCCGATAGAATTATGAGCCGTTACGGTGATACTCCTTTCGGTATGGTTGAAAGTGCGCTTGAGTTTGTAAGAATTTGCAGGGACGAAAACTTTCATAATATTGTTTTATCAATGAAATCCAGCAATCCCCAAGTTATGGTTCAAGCTTACCGATTACTTATTTCAAAAATGGAGGAAGAAGGGATGCGGTATCCTTTGCACCTTGGAGTTACCGAAGCCGGTGACGGTGAAGACGGAAGGATAAAATCAGCATTAGGCATTGGCTCGCTGCTCGAAGACGGAATAGGAGATACAATAAGAGTATCTTTAACCGAACCGCCCGAAAACGAATCACCTGTTGCAATCAATATTGCAAATCGCTATAAAGGTAGAGAATTTCACGCTCCAATTCCGGAAATTAAAACATATTTCATTAATCCTTTTGAATATAAAAAACAAGAGACCTTCGACATTCTTTCACTTGGAGCAGGGAATGTTCCTAAAGTTGTTGCCGATTTTTCTAAATTTAATTCAATTGAAATTACAGATTTAGTAAAAATCGGATATGCATACGAACCAAATACTGATAAATGGAACATTGCAGACCAAGCGGCTGATTTAATTTATTTGGGCGATTTAGAGGTTAATTTTGATTTGCCTAATACATTAAAGCCGATTTATAATCATGCAAAATGGCTAAGATCATCTAATAGAGCGGATTGTTTCCCCTTTTTCAATTATAAAGAATATGCGGAGACGAAGAAGAAATCATTTGTTGCTAATTTTGTTGAGTTAGAAATTAACAATTTAAGCTTAATAAATAAGACTATTTTAGACGATACGGTAATAATAGTTCTTACTACAGAAAATATAAACGGATTGGCTGAAAATCGTTATTGTTTAAATTATTTAATTGAAAATGGGATAAAAAATCCGGTAATTATTAAGCGTGGATACAAAAATTTACCTAAAGAGCAATTGATGCTTTATTCTTCAACCGATTTAGGCGGTTTACTGATAGATGGTTTAAGTGACGGAATTTGGATAGATACTTTTGGAGAACATGACGCTCAATTTGTAAATAGAATTCAATTCGGCATTTTGCAGGCAGCACGAGCAAGAATATCCAAAACAGAATATATTGCATGTCCTTCGTGCGGTAGAACTTTATTTGATTTGGTTGAAGTAACAAATAAAATAAGAGAAAGGACCGGACATTTGAAAGGGGTAAAAATTGCCGTAATGGGCTGTATTGTAAACGGACCCGGTGAAATGGCTGATGCAGATTACGGTTATGTTGGTAGCGGCGTAGGTAAAATTACGCTATATAAAGGAAAAGAAGTTGTAAGGAAAAGTATAGATAGCGAGTTTGCCGTTGAGGCTTTAATTGATATTATTAAAGAAGACAACTTATGGATAGAAAAAAAATAAAAAAAATTTATATCCATAGTTGAGATTTATTAAAAAATATTTTACTTTTGTAGTTACCAATTATGAAAACAATAAGTAAAAATAGAAAAACAAGCATTTTACCACAAATTTTGTGGCAATAAAATAAATTAAATGCACCTTTGAAACAAGGGTGCATTTTTTTTTGATATGATGATAAACGATCTTATTAAGTTTTATGAAAATCGAGTTCCCAAAGGCACTGCCTGGGAAAAAGATAATGTCGGACTTCAAATAGGCAGTTTGAACGTACCTCTAAAAAACATAATGTTATGTTTAGAGCTTACCGAAGACTCCTTAAAGTCCGCACTCCATAACAATTGTAACTTAATTATAACTCATCATCCATTTCTTTTTACCCCGCTTAAAAACATTAATTTAGAAAACGAAAACGGAAAACTAATTTCCGAAGCAATTAAAAACGGAATAACCGTTTATTCTTCGCATACAAATTTAGACTTTGTTAAAGGAGGTGTAAGTTTTGAGCTTGCCAAAAAGCTAAAACTACAAAACCTTAAATTCCTTTCTAATTTCGATAAGAACAGATACAAAATTGCAGTATTTGTTCCCGCCGAAACTTTAGATACAGTATCTAAAGCAATGTTTGAATCCGGCGGAGGCATAATAGGAGAGTACGAAAATTGCAGTTTTAGAGTAAAGGGAGAAGGGACATTTAAGGGGAACGAAAATACAAACCCCACCATTGGCACAAAACAAATTTTTGAAAATGTAAACGAAATTAAATTAGAAGTTATTGTTGACCAGTGGAATTTGAATAAAGTAATTACCGCATTAATTAATTCACATCCATACGAAGAACCCGCTTACGATATTATACCTTTGGCAAATAAAAACGAAAATCATGGTGCCGGAGTTATAGGAGAGTTAGCCGAATCGCTAAATATAAAAGACTTTTTTGCATTTATTAATAGTAGTTTAAATTTAGACGCCTTTAGATATACTTTGGGAAATGATAAGTTAATTAAAAAAGTTGCCGTTTGCGGCGGAAGCGGAAGCGACTTACTTAATGATGCAATTGCTAAAAATGCCGATGCGTTTATAACTGCAGATATAAAATATCATACTTTTCATGATGCAAAAGGGAAAATCACTTTAATTGATGCCGGTCATTACGAAACCGAAATTTTTGGATTAAATGCCGTTAGAAATATTATTGAAGAGTATTTTAATTTAATTAAATACAAAACCGAAATTTTTGAATACCTAAATACTAACCCGATAAAGTTTTATTATAATAGAGGAGATAAATAAATTGATTACCAGATTATCATCGTTGTACGAATTGCAACTTGTTGACGAGCAGCTTGATGAGTTAGAAGAACTTAGAGGCGATTTGCCGGCTGCAGTAAACGAGTTATCAGGCACAATTAACGGTTTAAAAAGCTCTGTTGATGCCAAAGAGAAAGAAAAACAATCTGCCAATGATAGACAGGCAGTAAACGAAGAAGAAAAAGATAGACTATCCGATAATCTTAAAAGATACAAAGCTCAATTATATCAAGTTAGAAATAATAAAGAATATGACGCTTTAACAAAAGAAATTGATAGTACCGAAGAAATGATTAAAAAACTTGATACCGAAAACTTACAATTAACCGAGTTAATTATTAAGTTAGAAGACGAGATTAAAAGCGTTACTCCCCAGTTAGATACGCTTTTAGATGAATTAAAAGTTAAAGAAGCAGATTTAAAACAAATAATTAAAGCCAACGAACGCGAAGAACAAAAATTACGTGAAGTTAGAGAACGAATTGTTGAAAAAGTAAAAAAACCTGACTACGCAACATATACACGTATTAGAAAAGCAAAAGGTGGACGCGCCGTTGTTCCTATTGTACGCGGAAGTTGTGACGGCTGCCATAATATCATTCCTCCTCAGCGTCAAATTGAAATTAAATCCAATAAACGAATTTTTAATTGCGAGGCTTGCGGTAGAATTATTATTTCGCAAGAAATTGCCGAAGCCGTAACAAGTAAATAGTATTTATGTTTAGTGCCTTTTGTATTTTGCGGTTAATTAAACCGCAAAAACAAAGACACTATACAAGTTTTACATTCCGATATTTATAAACGGCAATATTCTAAACGGAGCCGGATTAGATTTAACTATATTTAATAATCCCAATTGAATTCCGCTTAAAGATTCTGCTATATTAACCAATCCTATTGAAATACCTGCTTGCGCCCCTGTAAACCGATTAAGCCCGGAAACAGATAATCCCGTAAAATTGTTAGCTTTTGTTATACCTATTGTCGTATTAACTCCCCACATGTTTTCGGTTTCGGTTTTATAACCGTTAAATGTTATGCCTCCTATTGTTCCTTTTGATATAATACCCCCTAAAGAAGTATTAAGACCTACTATATTTTCATCGCTTACCAGCGCACCCAAACCAAAATTATATCCTGTTATATTTCCGTTGCTTACTAAAGCTATTCCACCTATGTTAATCCCCGTAATATTTTCTTCGCTTACCATAGCAATTCCGCTAAAATTAATACCGGTTAAATTCCCTTTAGAAACCATGGCAAGTCCGCCGATATTAATGCCTGTTAAATTTTTATTTGCTATTAAGGCTAACCCGCTTAAGCTAATACCGGTTAAATTCCCTTCTGCTACCGTTGCCAAACCGCTAAAATTTAAGCCCGTAATATCTCGACCGGAAATTAAGGCAAGCCCGCTAATGCTTATACCGGACATATTTTCGTCACTTATTAGCGCTAAAGAACCATAATTTAACCCGGTCATATTATTACTTGCAATTGCTGCAACTAAACCAAATTGAAATCCCGTTAAATTTCCGGCGGCAGGCGCAACACCAAACGAAAATCCGTTTACATTAGAATTGTCAAAATATTTTGGAGACCATAGAGTAATGTTTATTCCGTTTATATTTCCGATTCCGCACTCGCTTGCATTAATTCTTATACCTGTAAAATCTTTTGAATTTCCAAAACTTAATCCCCAATCGGAAGCCGGTAGATTTAAAGCCGAGTTTGAACAATCACCTAAATCGTAATCGCTATCAATTACGTCCGAAACTTCAAATTCCGGAATATGCGCAGATGCCGTTTTTGAACTATCTGTTTGTGCATTCACTATTAAAATTAACGTAAAAAAGATAATAATAGATAAAAAATATTTACTCATACTAAACCTTAATAATTGTTTATAATTAAGACGATGTTAACTATTAAAAAGTTACAACAATATTTTTGATATGTTATTAGTTGTGCTATTAAGTAAAAAGAGCCAATATCTAAATTAAATACAAATTGCGAATTTTATGATTTATTAAATTAATTTAGATTTAGTAGTAATGCAAAAAGATAAGCGTATTATTTTGATATTTTTTTGTGTTAATAAAATCTTTGACAGATTTTTTATTAATTATTTCCATAAACTGCACCTAAGTTTTACGGAACTTTATAAAACAGCAAATTGGTTTAAAAAATAAAAAGAGTGATCTATGGTAAAAACAATTTTAATTACCGGAAGTACAGACGGAATTGGGAAAAGAACTGCCGAAATATTGGCAAATATGGGGCATAAGGTAATAATTCACGGGCGTAATAAAAATAAATGTATAACCACAGTCGAAGAAATAAAAGAAGCAACGGGAAACTCTTTAATTGAGTATCTTGTAGCCGATTTATCTTCTTTTACTTCAGTCAAAAAATCAGTCGGAGAATTTATAAATAAAAACAGAAAACTGGATGTTTTAATAAATAATGCAGGGGTTTACAAAAAAGAAAAATCTTTTACAGAAGACGGTTACGAAGAAACTTTTGCCGTAAATCATCTTTCGGTATTTATTTTAACCGGTATGCTTTTACCTTTAATAAAAAATGGTTCGCCTGCCCGTATTATAAATGTAAGTTCAATGGCGCACGAAAGAGCTAAATTTAATATTGAAGATATAAACTTTACCAACAGATATAATGATTATATAGCTTATGCAAATAGCAAACTTGCAAACATTCTATTCACAAATTATCTGGCGGCTAAATTACCGACAAATGAAATTACGGTTAACAGCTTACATCCCGGAGTTATAACAACAAAACTATTGAAAGAAGGATTTGGTATATCCGGTTCATCACTCGATGAAGGTGCGGCTACTTCCGTATATTTAGCAACAAGCGAAGATGTCAAAAATATTACAGGCAAATATTTTGTAAAAAAAGCTATAGCAAATACATCAAAAAGTGCACAGGATATTAAATTAGCAGCCGAATTATGGAGTTTAAGCGAAAAAATTACAGGAATTAATTATCCTTTGTAGATTTTGTAGGTATTCCCAATTCTTCCATTTTACGATATAACGATGATAATCCGATATTAAGTGCTTTGGCTGCTTCGTCTTTATTAAAATCCAACTTTTTAATTATTTTTAATATATGGTCTTTCTCAAATTTCCGCAAAGCATCTTTTAATGAATCGGGAAAATCCATGCTTGCTTCATTTCCCTTTAAATTATCCGACATCTCATTTATCGAAATATAACTATCACGTGCAAATATCACAGCTCGTTCTATAACATTTTCAAGTTCTCTTACCCCTCCGCGCCAATTATGCATCATCAATAAACGTAATGCATCGTTATTTATTCCTATTATTTTTTTGCCCATTTCTTTTGAATAATGCTCGATAAAATGATTTACTAATAGCGGAATATCTTCTTTACGTTCGTTTAACGGAGGAAGATTAATTTCAACAACGTTTAATCTATAATACAAATCCTCTCTAAACTCGCCGGATTGTGATTTTTCAAACAAATTTTGGTTAGTTGCAGCTATAATTCGTACATTAGTAGTAACCGGTTTAATTGATCCTACGGGATAAAACTCTTTATCTTCAATTGCTCGCAACAACTTAACTTGCAAATTTAAGGGTAATTCACCAATTTCGTCTAAAAACAAAGTTCCGCCGTCTGCGGCTTTAAATAATCCGATTTTATCTTCTGTTGCCCCGGTAAATGCCCCTTTTTTATGACCAAAAAGTTCGCTTTCAATCAAATTTTCTGCAATAGCTCCGCAATTTACGGGTAAAAATATATTGTCTTTCCTATTACTTTTTTGGTGAATAGCTTTTGCAACAAGCTCTTTGCCGGTTCCGCTTTTACCTGTAATTAGTATATTACTATTTGTCGGTGCAACTTGTTCAATCACATCAAAAACTTTAATTATAGATTCACTTTTACCGATTAAATTAACATACCCTATTTCGGAAGATATTCTTTTCCTCAAAGCAATATTTTCGGAAACGAGACTTCTAAAGTCAAACAATCTTTTTATTCGTATCAGTAAATCATCAAACTCAACCGGTTTAATCAAATAATCGTATGCACCGCTTCTTAATGCCTGAATAGCGCTTGTAATACTTGCATAAGCAGTCATAATAATAAAATAGGTTTCGGGGGAAATTTTACTCCCTTTTTCTAAAAGTTCCATACCGTCCAATTTGGGCATTTTTATATCGCTTATTACAAGGTCAAAATTTTCGCTTGATAATCTATTAAGTGCCTCTTCTCCGTCTGCAGCAGTGTATGTTTCGTATCCTTCATCATCTAAAATAATTTTTATTGAATCCCGAATAGATTTTTCATCATCAGCTATTAAAATTCTTTTACTCATAACATAATTCCTTGATTTAGCTCAATAGGTAGTTTAACGGTAAATCTACTTCCTTTACCGGGGATACTTTCAACAAGTATATCCCCTCCAAATTTTTTAACAATTCCATAACTTATGGATAAACCGAGTCCCGTTCCTTTTCCGACTTCTTTAGTTGTAAAAAACGGCTCGAAAAGTTTAGCAATAACATCCGGCTCAATTCCTACTCCGTTATCGCTAATTATAACATATACAAAATTATTATCATTTAAGCTTTCTACACTTACCGTACCTGTTCCGTTAATGGCGTCTAAAGCATTAATTAAAATATTAACAAATACTTGCAACAGTCTATCAGGAACAATTTCGACATACGGTAATTCGGTACTTAATTTAATCTGAAAATCGACCTTTTTAACCCTTTTATCATATTTTACAATTCCTATTGCCGTTTTAATTATATCGGTAATTTGAGTAGGTGCTTTTTTATCACTCGGAGGACGAGAAAAATCCACCAATTCTCTAACTATTTTAGAAATTCTATCAATATTTTCTTTGATGTTTGCCAATTGTTCTTTATAAAACGGGTCGGTACTTTTTCTTTGTAAAATTTGTACAATTGATGAAATGGAAGTTAAGGGATTTCCTATTTCATGAGCAACACCTGCCGCCAATTGACCGATTACCGCAAGTTTTTCGGACTGATCAACTTGGTTTTGCAGTTTTTTCACTTCTGTATTATCTTCAATAATTACGGTTCTTCCTACATAATTTCCGTTTTTACCCTGCAACTTATTTACCGAAAGACTTACCGTTATCTTTTCCCCTTTTTTGGTCATTCTTTCGGTTTCATTAATCTTATAATGCCCCTTGTTTATAATTTCGCTTTTTATTTCATTTAGCTCGTTAAAATAAGCTTCATAAGGAGGCAATAAAAAAGAAGACGGTTTGCCTATAACCTCTGTTTCCGTATAACCGAAAATTTTTTCCGCTCCTTTATTCCAAGCCATAATTTTTTCGTTTTCGTCAATTACAATTATTGCACTATCAGAAGCATGTAAGATGTTTAATAAGTAATGTTGATTACTTTCTAATTTAGAAGCAAGTCTATCCCGTTCGCTTGTTAGTTCTTTCATTTGTACTTCTTGATGAAGCATACCGTAACGGGCAAATATTTGCTCCATAATTTCATCTAAAAATCCCAACAATACAAGCGAATCGAACTTAGCCGAGTTTTCTTTTTCCAAATACGATAAAAGTGCGTACCTTCCCTGACTAAAAAACTGACTTATTTCAAGCAAATTTAATTTTGCATTACTAAATAAAGTGTACGATTCAATTAAATAATGGTCTATTTTTGTATAATCCGCAGTCTCTATTACTTTTATTATTCCTTCAAGGCTGTTTTTTACAAAGTGCTCGATAGCTTCTTTTGTAACCTTTCCGTTGAACTGTTTAATTAATATTTGAGACCAATATTCAATTATTTCGTCAAAATATTTTTTTAATATTTTTAGTATTAAATTTTTCATCTATTAAAAAACACCTTCGCAATATCTAATAATAAAGAAGGTTTATTAAATAACGCTGTTTTAAATAAATTTCCGAGCGTTCTTTCATTAAGCGGAACTTTATTAAATGCTTTTGCAATATCATTAAATTTATTATCGTCAAAATTATAAATTCCCTCTTTAATCCTATCAAAAACAACATGTCTTTTGCCTAATCTATCATTCCAAGCTTTATCATAAGTTAATATATAATCTAAATTTTTAGAATTTAGAGCTTCGGCAGCAATAGTACCGGCAATTTTTCCGCCAATCATACCGCTTATAATTCCTCCGCCGGAAAGCGGATTTACTTGATGAGCTGCATCGCCTACAAGCATCAATCCGTTTGCAGATATTTTTTTATGAGTAACGGCACATGGTACGCCGCCCGCTATTTTTGTCAATACTGATACATTTGGATAGTATGCATTTAAAAACTCATCCAAATATTTTTTCGCACTTTTTTTCTTTCCTATTGCACCGCTTATACCTAAACCGATATTAGCACTTCTATTTCCCTTTGGAAAAATCCAAAGATAACCGTTAGGGGCGAACATACTTCCCAAATAAAAATAACATGAATTTTGGTCAATATCAATATTACCAACAGTAACTTGTACACACGATTCCATATCTCTAAAATCAGTATAGGTATTTAATCCTGCCCAACGACCTACACGGCTTTCAACTCCGTCTGCACCAATTACAATTTTAGCATTAACTTGCTTTTTAATTCCGTCATGCTCAAAAGTAACGCCACTAACTTTTTTCCCTTCAAACAATAATCCGTTTACATATGCTCTTGTTAAAATTTGCGCACCGGCATTACTCGCAATTCTTGCAAGCTCGTAGTCAAAAATTCGACGCTCCAATACAAGACCTTCTT
>CALGLM010000509.1 GCA_937930275.1 uncultured Ignavibacteria bacterium | reverse complement strand
AATATTTTTAATCAATTTTGTATATTCAAAATAAAACTTTAAATTTTATGACAATCCTAATAGTTTCAATATTTGCTTCATTTTATTTTTACATAAGTTTTACTAAAATTAATTTAACTAAGCTAAATTTTTTCCATAGATTATTATTAAAACAAACGGTAAAAAAATGGGAAAAATATACTAACGGCATTCCTAAGGAAAAATATGCCATAACAGAGTATGATGCTTTAATCAGTTTGCTAAATTTTTTGGAAAAATACTTGGTAAATCAAATTTTATCAATAGACCCCAAAAATTTAGGTTTTAACGGACCGTTTTATTCACTTGAACTTCCTGATAATTTAAAAAAAATAAATAGTGTGAAATTTAAGGGGAAAGGCGAAGGGGGAGAAACCGGAGTACAATACTGTCCGAATCATTCATTAAATGATTTTATAGCAATGGATATTGCAATATTTAATGAAATCGGCAAGCATATTTTAATCGATTCGGGATATCGATCACCGGGTAGGCAGGCATTTTTGTTTATAAATTATTTAGTAAAAGATAACGATTTCTGTTTAAAAGAAAACGGGCGCTGGATTGCATTACCCGGTTATAGCGAACACGGTTCGCCTATAAACAATGCGATAGATATTGCTACCGAAGATGGAATTAACGGATTTTCTGATGAACAAACGGCCGAAGATTTTGAGACTACAGAAGAATATAAATGGTTAATTAAAAACGCACATTTATATAACTTTTATTTATCTTATCCTAAAAATAATTTATTTGGGATTGCTTACGAGCCGTGGCACTGGCATTGGGAAAAAGGAAAACCGGAAAGTGAAGGGTAACACAATCCGGTTTTCGGAGGTTATTATTATCTAAGGGATTTTTTTATTTGTTAGCTAATGCGTAAAGTGTATCGCGTGTTTGTTCAATTGTAGAATATTTTTTGTTTAAGTATGCACAATAAAAACGTTTGCACATTTTACGAGTTCTTTCGTTATCGTTATATTTACATTCGTTTTTAATAATATTTAGTCCCCTTGCGTCTTCTAATTTAATTAATGTTAGTGCAGCCATAATTCTAACATTTTCTTCGGAATCATCTCTCAGAATTCTCATTAATTCAATTAGTCCTTTTTCGCTGGGGGTTATTTCGCCTAACATATATGCACAACTTACGCGCAAGCCGGTATTATTACTGCTTAAGCCTTGTAATAAACTTGCTTCAATTTGTTGGTTTGTAACTTTTTTATTTGCTTTATTTATCGGTTCTGCAGCGTTAATTGATACTGCGAAAAATAGTACTGCCATAATTACAGAAGTAAAAAGTTTTGTTTTCATGTTTATCCTCTCTGTTCGTGTATTTCAAATTTTATTAAACTTACACTAATATAGACGCCGGTTTTAACAAAAAGTTATGGAGTGTAAAAATATTTGACTATGACAAAATTCTACAACTTTTTGCTTTTTTTTTCGTCTAAGTTCACTTGTAAAGGAATTAGTTAATTTTTAATTTTGTTTATCAAATAAAAAAGGTTTTATGAATAAGTCGTTTATTATCTTCTTTGCAATTGTTTTTGTTGTTTATCTGTTAGTTAATTCGTATATATTTATTCGTGGTTTGCAAGCATTTAAACCTGATAGTACGATTAAAAATTATTATATCGTTACTTTTATCTTTTTAGCTCTAACTTTTTGGGCAGGAAGAATTTTAGAAAATTATTTCCCTTCTGTAATAACAGACGTATTTGTGTGGATAGGTTCGTTTTGGCTTGCTTTTATTTTATATTTTTTAGTTTCCGTAATTTTACTGGACATTATTAGAATAATTAATCATTTTATTCCTTTTTATCCTGACTATATTACAAAGAACTATCAGAAAACAAAAGAATTTATTTTTTACGGAATTGTTCTATTAGTAGGTATTATTGTGCTTATCGGGCATATTAATTTTTTGTATCCCCGTATTTATACCAAAGAAATTAAAATTAATAAACAGGTAAAAGACTTTAAGACGTTAAATATTGTTGTTGCTTCGGATATTCATATGGGTACAATTGTTACCAACGGAAGAGTAAGAAAATTAGTTGATATGGTTAACGGCTTAAATCCGGATATTATTCTTCTTCCGGGTGATATTTTGGACGAAGACTTAGAACCGGTTTTAAGAAGAAACCTTGGTGAAGACATAAGCAAATTAAAGGCAAAGTATGGTGTTTATGCAGTTAACGGAAATCACGAGTTTATCGGAGGCGCGGAAGAGGCTGATAAATATTTGCGAAATCACGGAATTAATTTACTTAGGGATTCTGTTACCGTTATTGATGATAGATTTTTGATAGTCGGTAGAGAAGACTTATCCGTAAATAGAATTAGAAAAAGAAAAACGATAGATGAACTTTTAAGCGGATATAATAAAGAGTTACCGATAATTTTATTAGATCATCAACCCTTTAAACTATTTGAGGCAGAAAATGCCGGTGTTGATTTACAGCTTTCGGGGCATACTCATCACGGTCAGTTATTCCCCTTTAATTATTTAACGAAAAAAATATATGAAGTTAGCTGGGGTTATAAAAAGAAAGGAAATACAAATATAT
>CALGLM010000508.1 GCA_937930275.1 uncultured Ignavibacteria bacterium | reverse complement strand
ACCACCGAGATCTACACTCTTTCCCTACACGACGCTCTTCCGATCTCTTTTTAATGAGCAGGCATTTTATTACTCAATCTTTATTTCACTTGTCACACGTTACATGTTACGCGTCACATATTTTAGTTATTTAATAAGCGGAGCTATAACCAATGAAACAACCGACATTAATTTAATTAAAATGTTTAACGAAGGACCGCTTGTATCTTTAAAAGGATCGCCTACCGTATCACCTACTACTGCGGCTTTATGTGCATCGCTTCCTTTTCCGTACTTAAATCCGTCAATAACTAAACCGCCTTCAATCAATTTTTTAGCATTATCCCAAGCACCGCCTGCGTTTGATTGGAAAATAGCCAATAAAACACCGCTAACGGTAACCCCGGCTAAAGTACCTGCCAACATTTCTTTATTATAAAATCCTATTACAACCGGAACAATTACAGCCATTAAGCCCGGTAACACCATTTCTCTAATAGCTGCTTTTGTTGAAATTTCAATACATTTTTTATAATCTGCTTTTGCTTTACCTTCGCGTAAACCTACAATTTCTTTAAACTGGCGACCTACTTCCACAATCATCTCTTTTGCGGCACGACCGACTGCACCCATAGCTAAAGCAGAAAACAAGAAAGGAAGCATTCCCCCAATAAATAAGCCGGCCATAATTATTGGCTTAGAAATATCTATGGATGTAATACTTGCCTGCTGCATATATGCCGTAAATAATGCCAACGCCGTTAAGGCGGCACTACCAATAGCAAAACCTTTTCCAATAGCTGCCGTAGTATTACCCACTGCATCCAATTTATCAGTTCTTTCACGAACTTCTTTAGGTAACTCAGCCATTTCTGCAATACCGCCGGCGTTATCGCTGATAGGTCCGTAAGCATCTACTGCTAATTGAATTCCAGTAACAGATAACATACCTAAAGCAGCAATAGCAATTCCGTATAAGCTTGCAAACTGAAATGCAAATATTATTGCAAAAGCAATAATTATTATAGGTAAAGCAGTTGAAAGCATTCCCATACCTAAACCGGCTATTATATTTGTAGCAGAACCGGTAATTGATTGGCTTGCAATTGATTTAACCGGTCTATAGTCTGTTCCTGTAAAATACTCTGTAATTAAACCGATTAAAGTACCTGATATCAAACCAACAACAGTAGCCCAAAAAACACCCATAGGCGTATAAGTGAACCCCTGATAAACCCAACTGCTTGGTAGCATATTATTAATAATAAAGTAAGAAGCAACAACCATTAAACCGGTAGCACCAAACTCGCCAATATTTAATGCTTTTTGCGGACTACCGCCTTCTTCTACTTTTACAAAAAAAGTACCGAGAACCGAAATTAAAATTCCGA
>CALGLM010000507.1 GCA_937930275.1 uncultured Ignavibacteria bacterium | reverse complement strand
TAACCCGCAAACAACAATTGAATTTTATATTCCCAAAGAAGGAAAAGTTGCAATTATTCTATATAATGCAGTTGGTGAACTTGTTGAACAGTTAGTTAATACAGAGTATCCGGAAGGGAATCATAAAGTAATATTTAATGCTAAAAACTTAAGCAGCGGTGTTTATTACTATAAAATGGTTTATAATAATAAATACTCAAAAGCTAATAAAATGGTTTTTATGAAATAAAATTTAGGGAATTTGCAAAATAATAGAAGAAGATTAATCTTCAAATAGCTGATTTTTGAGTCTTTAATCCGGAATAACTACTATTTATAAGTTATTTCGGATTTTTTTTATTTAATTCGTCTAATATAGAAAAATATAAATAAATTCTAAAAGATTATAATTATTATTTAACTTAATAAATTTTTTATTTGGTTTTTAGTGGTCAAATAAAATTATCTAAATTGAGATTTGGTATTAATTTTATTAACTTTGCAATAGTAAAATAAGAGACGATATATGCGAAAAATTAAAATAACCCTTGTAATTGTACCGGCTGTTATCTTTTTAACTACATTGGTTTTAATAATGTTTAACGTGTTTGAAAAAGACCCGTCAAACACACTATCCACCAAAAATATAATAATTTATTTGATTAATATATCGTTTTGGCTTAGTGCGGCGTATTTAATTAACAAATTGAGCATGGTCTTTTTTTGGTCTAATTTATTAAAACAACCGGGCAAAAATGCCCTTGCAAAGCTGCTTTATCGTGTTTTTTCGATGTTAATGTACACTTTTGCTTTAGCCTTAATAATGTTTGGTGTTCTTACATTCATAATTCCGGAAACATATTGGTTTATTATTTTACTATTGTTTTTTGTTGGCGGAGTTTTATTTTACGATAAAATAACCGACTTATTTGGCACAAACAGATTAAATTTTGAAGGTTCTTATAATTTGGGCGATTGGATTGAACTTATAAACTCAAAAAACGGTGTAAAAGTAACGGGAAAAGTATTAGATTTTACACGAAAAGAGATTATTTTACAAACGCCGGATAACGGGGTTGCATTTATTCCAAATGACTTAAAAAATGAATCGATAGTGGTAAATTACGATTCATTAGACGTGAAAAATGAATTTAAGATTTGCATTGCGGTTCATCCTTCGGTACCTATAGAACAAGTAAAGAGAATTTTAACTGCTTGTGAAAAACAATACTTTCTAAACAATCCTATCGATAAATATAAAAATGCTGTTGTTACAATAAACAATATAGGTGAAAAAGGGATTGAATATACTTTAACGTTTTATATAAAACCATTTAAAGATGCAGTACCTTCCGCAGTAAAAGATGCAATTTATACAAATATTGTATCGCAATTTGCAGCTGCAGGTATTTTACTTAACAACGGTATTTTTGAGTTTTATTGCGAAGGAGAACACAATTTAATAAATAAAATAATTAAAGGATTAAAAAACATTGTTTTATTTGGCGCCTTAAATAACAACGAGCTTTTATTGCTTGCTTCGGGAACGGCAATACGTAAAGTAAAAGAAGGAGAAATTTTAATTAAACAGGGTGAACCCGGTAGCACAATGTTTATTCTATCTGAAGGATTACTTAGTGCAAATGTAACCGAACAAGAAAAAGAAATAAGAGTAGGACTTATTTCTCCGGGTACATTTTTTGGTGAAATGTCGTTATTAACGGGTGAAAAACGTACTGCCACAATAAAAGCCGAATGCGAATCAATAGCATATGAAATAGGAAAAGAAAATATTGAAAAAATAATTAAAGCAAGACCGGAAGTATTAAACGAAATTGCGGAAGTAGTAACGGAAAGACAGAGGGCTAACTTACTAAAATTAGAGGAATTGCATAATAAAAAAGAAAATCTTTCGACTTATATGTTAAATAAAATAAAAGATTTTTTACATATGCATTAAAAATTGAAATGAATGAAATCTATAATGTAAAATTTACCGAATATCCGATTGATATAGACCTTAATTGCGAAAAAGAGGTTTGGAAAGATACAGAGCCGATTGTTTTAAAAAATTATATGGGTAAATATCCAGAGCATTTTCCTAACGTTTACGTAAAATTAAGATATGATTACAATTTTATTTATGTTCTTTTTAAGGTAACGGATAAAAATATACGTTCGGTGGCAGTTAATCATTTTGATCCTGTTTTTGAAGATAGTTGTGTTGAGTTCTTTTTTGCACCGGATAAAGAAAATAACGACTCGTATTTTAATTTGGAAGTAAACTGCAGCGGCAAAGTATTATTCGGCTATAGATTAAATAAACTGCATAAATCCACAAGAATTAGCACGGATGAGATAAAACAATTAAATGTATCCGCAACTTTTAAAGATAAGTTAATTGATGAAGAAATAAAAGAAACTACCGAATGGGCAGTGCAATATAAAATTCCTTTTACTTTAATCGAAAAGTATTTAGGTAAAAAAATAGGTAATAATTTAAAGGAGTGGAGGGGTAATTTTTACAAATGTGCCGATATGTCTTCTACTCCCCATTGGCTTACGTGGAATAAAGTTGAATATAGCGAACCAAACTTCCATTTACCCGAGTATTTCGGAAGGCTATTATTTTAATACACGATATCTTATAATAAGGCTTCTCTTATTACATTGATTTAACTCCTTTTATTTTGTATTTTAAATGTTTAAATTTTTTTAATTTGCCGAACTTATGAAAAGAAATATATTATTTACAGTTTGTTTGTTTATTGTTTTCGGAAGCGCTTATTTAAAAGCTCAACTAAAAGTAAAAGAAGCGGACAGAGATTACTTAACCTCTGCAGATTCAATTTATCTAAATATTAATAGACCAAATAAAACTATAGATTTAAGCGAAAATTGGTCTATATATATCGATAAAAGCGGTGATAGGGTTAACGGTATAAAAGTGCCAGCTGTGTTTGAAGGTGAAGATGTTCTGCATTTTGAAAGAAGTTTTAGGCTTACAAAAGAACAAATAGAAAATAATAATATTAGGTTATGTTTTAACGGCATAAGCCACTCGGCAGAAATATTTGTTAATAATGTTTTGGTTAACAAAACAATAGGCGGTGAGTATCCGTTTTATATTGATTTGGCAAAAGATTTATTAAAATATTCGTCTTCAAATAAAATTATTGTAAAAGTATCTAATGTGCTGGATGCAGAAAATACAATTCCGGTTAAAAGCAGATTTTTATTTCCTAAACAACTCGGCGGTATTTCAAGAAGTGTATATATTAAGTTAACTTCATTAGTAAATATTACGGATGTAAAAGCTCAATATACATTATCAAATGATTTAAACAGAGGGAAAATAAAATTTACTATTAATGTTGATAAAAAAAGGACAAAAGATAAAAGCAGAGATTTTAAATCACTTTATCCAAATTCTTTTACATATGATATTTCTGTTATAAATAGTAAAGACCGTTCGCAAATAGCAAGTTACAGAGGCAACTTTAATATATCTAACTCTGATATTACGACTTCAGAAATTTATGTAGATGTGGCAAATCCAAAATTATGGAGTTTTAACAATCCCGAAAACTACATTTATGATATAAAGTTGTATTATGACGATATTCTGTTAGATAGAACAAGAAATTTAATATCGTTTTATTCGTTAAAATTTGATAATAACAAAATAACTCTAAATAATTCAAATCAAGTTTTACGCGGAACCACATATTATACTAATACCTATAGCAAAGCCAATTTAATAAGTTTATACGGCATTGAACGCGACTTAAAAATAATTAAGGATATGGGCTTTAATGTAGTTAGGTTTGCAAGAGAAATTCCTCATCCGTATGCGTTGTATATGTGCGAAAAATTAGGACTGCTTGCATTTATTGAAGTACCGATAAACTCCATTCCCGAAGATTTGTTAAACGAACCGAACTTTAAATCATTTACCGAAGAAAATTTAAACCTATACATAAATAATTTTGCAAAATACTCTGCCGTTGCCGCTATAGGTATAGGCAGTTCGTTTTTACCGGATGACGAAATTGCGGCAAGCTTTATTTCAAGACTTGCGACTATAATAAACAGCAAATCAGGGAAATACAGTTATGCCTCTTTTGTAAGTTTTCCTACAACAAAAATAAACGGATTAGACTTATACGGAGTAGAACTATATTCCAAGAACGTTAGCGAAAAGTTTGAACAATATTCAATTGCAGCAAAAGAAATTGGTGCTTCCAAATTATTTATAAGCGAAGTAACTTATCCCACATTTGTAGGTAGCAGCAACGGTTATTTGACCCCTTTTTCATTAGAAGCTCAAGCAAATTTTTTCCAAGAGCTTTTAGATTTTGCTAAAAACAATGATATTGATAATTTGTTTATAAACTCCGCTTTCGATTATACAGGAGCACTTTCGGGTTTTTACGCCGGCTATGACGAAAACAATATTTATAGAATCGGTATAGTAGGAATTGATAGAAACGTTAACAGATTGAGTTATAAAGTATTAAAATCAAAATTATTTGATAGCGAAAAAGTTACTATTCCTATCGGTAAAAAATTAGATGATACTCCTTTCTTTTTTATTATAAGCAGTATTATAATTTCGGTTATTATGGCACTGTTTATTAATACGAGAAGAAAGTTTAGAGAAGATGCAACACGAGCTTTAGTAAGACCGTACAACTTTTTTGCAGATATTAGAGACCACAGGCTTTTATCGGGGTGGCATGCAAATATTTTATTAATAATACTTTCTGCTACGCACTCGTTATTGCTTACTAATTTGCTTTATTCGTTGCGCGGAAATATTTTATTGGAAAAAGTTGTTAACGGTTTGGGAGTAATTTGGATATCCTCGACCGTTTCATATTTGGCATGGAATCCGGTACCCAGCTTTATTTATTTATTTTTCTTTTCGGCTTTTTTGTTTTTGGCATTTACGGTTATAATAAAATGGTGTGCGTTTTTTGCAAAAATACGAGTCTTTTTAACCAATGTATATTACGTGGTTATTTGGTCGTTTTTACCTTTAGTGCTTCTATTGCCGGTTGAGTTAGTTTTATATAAAATTATTAGTATGAATGTTGCAAATATTTTAGTATATATTATTTTAGCTTCGTTTGCATTATGGTTAATACAAAGATTAATTAAAGGTATATACGTTATTTTTGATGCAAAACCGGTTAACGTTTATGCATGGAGTATTTTTGTAATTGCGATTATAATTAGTTCTTTGCTTATTTATTTACAAATAAGTAATGCGGCTATTGATTATATAAAAATATCCGTTAGTCAGTTTGCTTTGTTATAATTATTAAGGATTACAGTTGTATTTATCCAAATTAGAAATATTCGGTTTTAAATCGTTTGCAAATAAAACAGTCGTAAATTTTACAAAGGGAATTACGGGTATTGTTGGACCTAACGGTTGCGGTAAAACTAATATTGTGGATGCAATTAGATGGGCATTGGGTGAACAAAAAAGTAGTACGTTACGTAGCGATAAAATGGAAAACGTTATATTTAACGGTACAAGAAACAAAAAGCCGATGGGCATGGCAGAAGTATCGATTACAATGGTTAATGATAACAATGCACTACCAACCGAATATAACGAAGTAACTATAACTCGAAGAATATTCCGCTCGGGCGAAAGCGAATATTTGCTTAATAAAAATATATGTCGTTTAAAAGATATAACAAATCTTTTTATGGATACCGGGATGGGTACAAATGCATATTCCGTTATTGAATTAAAAATGATTGAAACGATATTAAGTAATAGGACTGATGAACGCCGAAAAATGTTTGAAGAAGCAGCAGGCGTAAATAAATATAAATTAAGAAGACGATTAGCATTAAAAAAGCTTGAAGAAGTTAAGGGTGATTTAACACGTGTTAACGATATTGTAGCGGAAGTGGATAAAAACGTTAAATCCTTGGAAAGACAAGCAAAAAAGGCGGACCAGTATAACCAAATTCAATCGGTACTAAGAGAAAAAGAGATTGATTTAGCCGAGCGCGAATTTTCTGTTTTTGTTAAACAGATGACCGAATTTGTTGACAAAAGAAACGAGCTATTGACAGAAAAAGAATTAATTGACGGCGAAGTTCAAACCATTGAATTGGATTTGGTAAAATATAGGGATATGATATTAGAGATTGAACGTAAATTACGTAGTGTTCAACAAAAAATATCTGCCGAAACCGAAAAAATGCACTCGGTTCAAAATGCCGTATCTATTGCAAGCGAAAGAATAAAATCGCAGGAAAGAAACAGCCAAAAATATGCCGAAGAGGTTGCCGAGTACGAAATACAATTAGAAAATACTCAATTTACCATTGACGACAATATACAACTACTTGCAAATTTGGAAAAAACAATTTTATTAAAAGAAAAAGAAATTGAAGATTTTAAGCAAATAGTTGCAGATAAAAAAAGTAAACTTGATGTTTATAAATCAAGCACAAAAGATGAATCAGCAAAGTTAATTGCAATTGAAAAATCAATTAGCTCGAACGAAAATAAATTAAGCAATTTAAAAAATCAACTTAATAAGGCAAATAATACAATTGATAAATTAAATCAGAGTATTAACGCTATTACCACTAATATGGCTAAAACGGTTAGCTATATAGAAGAGCTTGAGCAATCAAAAATTAAAACATTAGAAAGATTACACCAGTCAGAAATGTTTTATGCCGAGCAGACTAAATTGAAAGACGATTTAGAGAAGCAGCTTAATGAGCAAAAAACAAAAGAAGTTGATTTAAGAAGCAGTTTAAATGCATTAAATGATAAAATTGAATTTATAAGTGCGTTAATAACTAATTTGGAAGGTGTTTCCAAAGGAGTTAAACTTTTAATTGAAACTAAAACTTGGACACAAAAAGATATTACTTTGTTTGCCGATGTAGGTAATACGGATGAAGAATATCGTCCTGCGTTAGAAGCCTCGTTAAAATTTGTTCTTAATAATTTGCTTGTAGAAAATTTAAACGAGTTAAACAATGCAGTTGAATTTTTGCGCGGAAACAATTTAGGTAAAGCGTCTTTTTATTTATTAAATAGACCGATTACAAAAAAGAAAACCGTGTTTGATTCAATAGACGGATATAGGATAAAAAGAAGAATAAAAAGGATTGAAGCAGAAGAAGGTTTTATAGGTTGGACATATAATTATATTCAAACCGAAGAAAAGTGGAAGCCCTATTTTATTAAGGTGTTAAACAATACAGCATTGGTAAATTCGCTTGAAACGGCTGTTAAGCTAAATCAGAAATATCCTTCGTTTAATTTTGCCACTCCGCAAGGGGATATAATATTTACAAACGGCATTGTTGAAGCAGGCGGATTGGCAAATGTGGATGATTCGTTATTCGGAAGAAAATTACTGCTTGAAAATTTAAGGAATGAATTTCCGACTATTAATGAAAAAATTGAAAGTATAAAAGAAAAAATTGTTGAGACTGAGTCCTATATTTCCGCAATTGATTTGAAAGCGATTAGCGAACAGGGTAAAATGCTGGAAAATGATATTAATACCCTTGATAAACAGATTGCAAAATTTGAGTTTGAAAAGAATAAAAACGAAGAAGAAATAGAAAAAGCTTATAAACAAATAAATGAAGGCGTAAAAGAAGCTAATTTTATTGAGCAGCAAATTGAGGAAGAAGAAAAACAATTAAATGAATTGCGTGAGAATAAAAATTTAATAAAAGACGCAATTATAAAACAAGAACAAGAAACAAAAACTTTAGAAGAAGATTATTCCAAAACTGTTTCGGAATATAACCAACAGATGATTGAGTTAGAGCGAAACAAAGGCAAAATAATTAACTTACGAAATGATATTAAAAGAGGTCAAGATACCGAAAGAAATATATCGGCAACAATAGAAAGACGTAAAAAAGATATTGAAAACGCAAAAGAAGAGATAATAAGCAATAATTATATTATTGAAGAAAAAGAAGCAGACCTTGAACAGATAAGTTATGATAGACAACTACTTGTTAACGAAGAAAAGAAAATTGAAGCCGAACTTGGAACAATAAAACAAGAGTCGTCTAAATTTGAACAACAGTTATCAAAATTACGAAGTAGAAGACAGATTTGCGGTGACGGAATTCACGGTATTGATGTTAAGATGAATGAAATTAGATCGGAAGAGCGTCGTGTAGGGAAAGAGTGTAGATCTCGGTGGTC
>CALGLM010000506.1 GCA_937930275.1 uncultured Ignavibacteria bacterium | reverse complement strand
GTTTTTTATCTCCGTTTGTTGTTTTAGCTATAATTTTAAATTTTGCCTGTTTTGCCGGAACACCTACAGCAGCTACAGATGTATCTTGAGTTACATCCGAAAACAGTATTTCTACGTTTTCGGGGAAGCCGATTCTCCTTAAAGTAATAGGAAACGCTTCTGAATAACGAACCTTAAATTTTCCGTTAGTTTTACTGTCTAAAGTAAATCCCGTATTTACTGAATCAATCGAAATTAATTCGGGTGTAGAAATTATAGGTAATAATCCTAATCCTACCTGACCTGTTCCGTTACCGATTAAATCGTTCCCGGTTTTATATAAAGTATCACCGGCGGTCTTATCAATCAACATATATGATTGAGCTCGCACGCTATCAGGGTTGTTATAAAAACGAATTTCAAACAAATGATTATCGGGCACTATATCCGGAATTTTAACTTGTACATCAACTTTTCCAACACCCGTACCCGAAACTTGACTGACATTATTTGCGGAAGCAGGTACATAACCCAATACTGGTGCATTGGGATAAACCTCAACAACGTTTTTAGGTAAAATAATACCTCCGCGCAATGTCTGGCTTACCGTAATTGCATTTTCGGAAGGATAAATTTCTATCGAATCGACACCTCTATCAAAAGCTGTTACGGCATAAAAATAACGCTGTCCGTTTATAACGGTAGTATCCTTAAACGAATGTGTAAGTCCGGAGTTATTGCCAAAATAAAAAGCCACACCTTCTACAGTTGTTTTGCTAAAACCGTCAACATTGTTAACCAAATCGAATTGTGCTAACGGTTTTCCGTGCCCTATTGGACCGGAACCGGTAGCAGTATAAATAACCTGCGGATCTAAAAATGCGGGGTCTGTGCTTCTATAAATTTTATAACCTTCAAAGTCATTATTATTCGTAATTGGGTCATAAGCACTTTCGGCAGCATCATCCCAAGTTAACATAACATAACCGTCACCGGCAAATGCTTTTAATTCCGGCATTGGTGGCGGTACTGCAAACTGATAATTTGCCTTATAAATTTGCTGAACTACTTTTGTAGTGGTTTTAAGCTCTCTCAAATCTTGACCGAAACCTAAAGCCAAACTGAATCTTTCGGTTTTTCCTGCTTCAAGTTTAAACGGACCCGAAGCAAATAAAAATCCGATATTATAATTTAATACTAAAGCTACGTCAAAAGAACTATCAGGATTTGCAAAATTATTATATAGTCTTTTTGGCCATTCTTTACCGTCATCAAAAAACACAACATTATCAACTTGTGTAGTCGGAGCACCGGTACCGGCTTTAATACGATTCATTTTAAAACCTGTCAATCCTATTTGGTCTGATTCGTCAATATCGGTCTTGTCAAAATTAGGTTCGCCATATGTTGGTTTTCCGTCTTTTTCACCTGTATCGTTTGTACCGAAAATACCGTCTGCACCGGTATCATGAAATTCTGCCATCCAATCCATATCTTCATCACCTGTCCACCATACACCTAATTTGTAAGCAGGCATATTTATTATCTTATTATAGTATGCTTCAAATTTTGCTATATCATAATGAGCCTGCAAATAATTTAATATTGCCTGTTCTCCTATAATAAGTTCGCCGGCACCGCCGTCTCGTTTTTCGTCTGTAATACCGTCCTCGTCATTATCTTTTCCATCAGTCGAGTTCCCCGGTGTTTCCATATACGAATATCCGAGATAGCCGGTGTTCCCAATTGCTCCGTGTCCGTTTTTATCCCAAGTATAAACTAAATTTAATCCGGCTGATTTATCAAAAAATGCGTTATCGTCATCAGATTCGGCAATACCGTCTTGTCCTATACTACTACCTCCGACTCCGCTATCCATATATAAACCAAAAATTACATTGTTATCGTAAGTAGTTGTTCCTTCGTTGGCAATATCATAATGGAAAAATATCACATTGCTTGCCTGAGGATTTGACCACTGAAACCCGCGCTGTTCTATTTTAAGTCCCAGCCCACGTCTTGTAGCATCTCTAACATCGGGAATAAAATTGGGCCACGCATCGTAAAAATCGTCATCGTAAACAACAAAACTTTCTTGATCGGCACCTGCATGCTTTCCAAAATAACCGTTCCAGCTGCCGCTCCAACCCGGATCATCCAAATCGTTCAATTTGTCAATCCACTGGTCGGGCCAGGTTCTCGGATCGTTACTCATTGCAACCGATCGCCCTTGATTTATTAAAGGATCTGCTTGAAAATAACCGGGGCGCGGTTCAAAACGCATAACTCGGTTATAAAATGGAGATGTACCCTGCCTTTCACGGTATCCTGTTTCCATTATATAAGCCGGATTTCCTGTTGATTGCGTAACTTTTGCCAGTACAAAAGGAGTTGTTCCGTCACTATAGTTTTCTCCGCTTCCTTTCGGTACTTCAACCGAGTGAAATACGCTTAAATCAACTCTCAAAGGATCTGCAGGATAGTCACCAACCATTCCGTAATTATAAAACACTGTACGAATTCTGTTTGCATCATGCGTTCCTTGCCTTTCTGCATCTAAGCGACCTCTTAATTCCGGCGGTACTACCGGCAATAAACTTTGAGCAAAAGCAAAATTACCCAAAATAAAAAAACTTAAAAGAGTATAAAATATTTTTCTATTCATAATTAGTTACTCCTAATTGAAATACCGAATTCAATTCGTCTCGGTTCGTAATATCTGGATGGATTTGTCAATTGAACACGATTGGCTGACGGAGTTAACGAATAATCAGGGCTTCCTGTTGAAGGGAAAACAAATCCGTTTACATAACGAGTATTCAATAAATTAAATACTCTTGCAAATACACTTAAATTTAATCCGGCAATTTCAAAATATTTTTCACCGCGTAAATCAACTAACACATAACTATCTTTAATTCCGCTGTTGGTTTCCAAATCGGCACCAAAAGCTGTAGTTCCTATTTCCGGAGTATAAGGTTGACCGCTTCCGAAACGAACAATTGCACCAATTGAATAATTTTTGTGCTCATACCATATTGCAGTAAAGTTTAAAGTATGTCTTTGGTCCCATGAAAAAGGGATATCTCTTGGTCTGCTATCTTTT
>CALGLM010000505.1 GCA_937930275.1 uncultured Ignavibacteria bacterium | reverse complement strand
CACAAAACCCGGATCAATACCCATTATAATTTTATTTGCCAGCGGTGGTTGAAGTAAAAGTTGTTTTAAGTTAGCGGCAAATATTTCAATTGCGTGTAAATCTGCAACTTCTGTCAATTCGTTACGTAGTTCTCGTTCTATACTCGGAAAAATAAGTCTGCTAAAAGAATCAGCATTTACTTCGTTTAATATATCTATAAAAAAACTTTTTTTATACTTAAAGTAGCTGTTAAATAAAACATTTAAAATTTCATCATTGTCAAAATTAATGGACACACGTAAAAATTTATCGCGTTCGCCACGATTTAAAGCTAAAGTTTGATATGGTTTAATTTTGCTAACTTCAATTTTAAACTCGTGATAAATTTCGTAAACATCCTTTTTATTCGGAGGCAAGTCGGATTCTTTAGTGTTTGCTTTTACCGAACTAATAAAACCGTATTTAAACAAGTATTCACGTAAAGCTTGTCTGCTTTCCGCATGTTCGCTAATCATTTCCGCAATTATATCTTTTGCTCCTTGTAAAGCTTCATCTAAGGAATTAACACCCAATTCCGCATTAATATATTCAGCAAGCTTTTCATCAAAATTTCCTTCAAATTTGGGATTATCGATAATGAATAAAGCAAGCGGTTCAAGTCCTTTAGCTTTTGCTATTGTACCACGTGTTTTGCGTTTTGGCTTATACGGTAAATACAAATCCTCCACTTCTTGCAGTTTTGTAGCCTCGGTAATTTTGTCCCTCAATTCATCGGTTAATTTACCTTGTTCTTCAATACTTTTTAATACGGATTGTTTCCTATCTTCCAAAAGAGTTAAGTAATTTAATCTTTCTTCTATATTTCGTAATTGTTCTTCATCCAAACCGTCTGTTTTCTCTTTACGATAACGAGCTATAAACGGAATTGTTGCTCCTTCTCTAAAAAGTTCGATAACGGATAAAACTTGACTATCTTTAATTTTTAATTCTTTGGCAATAACATTTGGTATATTCATTCTAACTCTCAAAAAATATTGTATGCAAAACAAATAACTTTTTTTAAATTAAACAACTTGTAAATTAAATTTATTTTTATATAAAAAGGATATGTAAAATAGATTGAATAGAATACAATTAAATTATATATTTGTAGATTAAAAAAAATAAATAGACGGATTATTGTAAATGTTTCCGGAAGATTTTAATACTGAAGCGGAGCTTGGAAAAGAGCTTACCATGGCAAGGTTTAATAGTTTTGCAATGGAAAAGTTTCAAGATATGCTAAATGCCGATAGCGGTATGGAAGATTTTTTGAGAAACACTTCAAGACACTATTCATTAAATTTACCTATAGATATAAACGAGTACTTGGTAAATGAAAATGCGGTTACGTATTTATGGCTTTCGGGGCATCCGGCTTTAACTGCTGCCGAGGAATTATTTAAGCTTGATAAACCGGATACAATTACGTTAATTAAGCAAAATAATTCGCTTGCCGAAGTTAAAAAATTTTATTCAAATTGGTTACTGCAAAAAAACGAAAAAGAAAAGCAGTATTTTGCACTTTCTACAATCAACCAAATCGAAAAAGAATCCAATAGCAAAGAATTTGTTAAGCAATTTATGTATGCAACCATACTTGCATACGAAAAATCGATAAACTCTCCCGAAAAAGCTGTACAAGTTTTATATAAAAATAAAGAAAATATAGAAAATGCAGGTGGAATTAATCCTGATTTGAAGAGAGAGTTGCTTTATTTTGCAAACCTATTTTTAGGATTTATTTACTTAAAAGAAGGAGCTATTAACGAAGCAGACCAAAAGTTTTATGAAGCACTAAACGTAAAACCTTCCGGAATAACCGCTATGTATTACTGTGCTAAATCGCAACTTATATTAGGCAACCACGGTAAAGCCTTAGAACTTATTAGCGGATTAATAAATTTTGATAAAACAAGATTTAATTATGCAATAAAAAACAACAATCTTGTAGTATTTAATTATTTTTTAACGTGTGCCGTTACATACAATATTTTTTCTGATTCAAGTTTTGCAGTTTTGCTTAATGATTTAGATTTTATGCTTAAGACGTTTGTATCGCCGGAAAGTACGGGGATTGAGGTAATAAACGAAAGGTTGGAATCGTTAAACGAATTACCCATAAAAGAGTTTTTTGATGATGATGCACAAAAAAATATTAAGTTTTTAGAAAAGTATTTAGAGTATTATAAAAATAATAGAAATTTTTTATTACTGTGTGTAACACAATATTTGGCTGAAAAACTTAACAATACGGTATCAAGGATAATAGAAAATATTAAAAAGCATTATTTTGATAAAGCAAAAGAAGCATTAGCACTCTATTCTGATGAAATTGAAAAAAACACGCATACAATTAGACTTTTACAACGTGAACTTGAAGATAATAAATTAAAAGCCGGTAAAAAAATGGAGGAAAGGATAAAGCTTTCCGAAAGCGAATCAGCTGACAAGATAGCAGCTATTGAAAAACGAATAGAGCATTTAGATAATGACCACAAGTTTAATCCGGGTGCAGCTTTTAATACTGCTATGATTTATAATATAATTATATCATTAATAATTTTTATAATCGGTGGATTTGGTACCGGACTGGGAAGTCATGACGGAACAGGTGATGCGTTTAACGGCATTTTTACTACAATAATAATTAACGGAACAAAATGGGGAGGTATTGCTTTTTTATTGGG
>CALGLM010000504.1 GCA_937930275.1 uncultured Ignavibacteria bacterium | reverse complement strand
CGGGGCAACAATATTTGGAATTCATTTAGAAGGTCCATTTATAAACATTAATAAAAAAGGGGGAATTGATGCGGGGTCAATCTATCCGTTTACAAAAGAAAAGCTAAATGATATTTTGCAAATAACTAATTCATCACTTAAAATGATGACAATTGCACCCGAATTGCCGTTTAGTAATTTGCTTATTGAAATGTTACGAAAAAACGGAGTGATACCTTCGTTAGGGCATACTGAAGCCGATTACGAACAGACGCTAAACTGTTTTGAAAAAGGAATAAATCATGTTACTCACTTATGTAATGCAATGAATCCTGTTAAACACAGAGAACCTGGACCTATAGCGGCAATAGTAAATAACGGAAATGTAACTTGTCAGTTAATAAGTGACGGACATCATATACATCCCGGAATGATAAAATTTTTATATAAGTCATTAGGGATTGATAATATTGTGTTAATTACAGACGGAATACAGGCAATGGGGTTAAAGGACGGAAGATATGTTTACAACGGAAGAGAATATAATTCACAAAACGGAGCAGCAAGGTATGATGACGGTACTTTAATCGGTTCTTCTTTTCCTTTAATAAAAATTGTTAAAAAATTTATTGAATTTACCGGATGTTCGTTAGCCGAATCTATTACGGCAGCTTCGTTAAACCCGGCTAAATTACTCGGAATAAGTGAAACAAAAGGAAGTTTGGAAAAAGGGAAAGATGCGGATATAATATTATTTGATGAATTGTTTGAAGTAAAATATACTTTGATTAATGGTAAAATAATTGAATAGTTATATGAAGAATATAAACGATAGTGTAAGATGGGTTGCAATATTATTGGCACTTATAGTAACTTTCTTGTGGTCAACATCATTTATTATAATTAAAAAAGGTTTAAGCGAAATACCGCCTATTTTATATGCGGGGTTAAGATATTTTATTGCATTTGTAACTTTACTGTTTTTACTATTTAATAAAAAATATATAGATCAGATAAAAAAATTATCAAAAAAAGAATGGATAGAATTAGTCGGATTGGGAATTGTATTTTACTCGTTAACACAGGGATCTCAGTTTTTAGGACTTTCTTATTTGCCTGCAGTATGGGTAAGTTTAATTCTTAACTTTACTCCGCTAATAGTTGCAATATTAGGGTTTATCTTTTTAAATGAAAAGCCGCTTTTAAGTCAATGGTTTGGTGTAGTTGCTTTTATTGTGGGCATTTTGGTGTATTTTTTGCCGTTAAATTTTAATCGCTCAACAATAACCGGAGTAATAATAATGGCATTTGGTACTGTATTTAATGCATTATCGGCAATATTGGGGCGACATATAAACAAAAGAGGTCATATTTCACCGGTTGTGATAACTATAATAAGTATGGGTATTGGTTCGGCAATAATGTTTGTTACGGGTGTTGGTTTATACAATTTTCCGGCAATTAGCGGAACGGGAGTGCTATATTTGTTATGGCTTGCCGTAATAAATACCGCACTGGCATTTACAT
The DNA here is from genome assembly GCA_937930275.1 of uncultured Ignavibacteria bacterium. GTDB lineage: Bacteria > Bacteroidota > Ignavibacteria > Ignavibacteriales > Melioribacteraceae > JAEXOD01. Next base: position 11,112 of record CALGLM010000504.1, on the reverse strand, counting down.
TATGGAATTACTCGTTAATACATTTAAGTGCGGTTGAATCGAGCATTATTAACGGTACAATGCTTATTCAAATAGCTATTCTTGCATATCTATTTTTAGGCGAATCCATTTCAATAAAAGAAATAATAGGAATGTTAATAGCTGTTTGCGGTGCCTTATTAGTACAGTTAAAATTTAAAGGAATTAATAAAATAAAAAAATAAATTAACGAAAATAGTGTGGGTATGTAGGGAATTAATGGGGTATAAACTAAGTAATTATGGGAGCATATATCGGAATTAAATATCCTTTATAAAAATACGGGTAATTATATTTGTATTTAATTTATATGGAAAATTATCAAGTTTATTTTAGAACTATCCATTTCAAAATAGATTAAATACAATAACTAATAATTGGTAAAAAAAATATTTTTTTAGTAGCAAGAAATAAGTAAATTGTGAATATTTATGCACATTAATAAAAATTATATTGATTTTGAAGAAATAAAGTAGTAAAATAAAAAGATAATTATATATATTTTTAATTTGAGGAATGTTATGGAGTATGCAGTTGAATGTGTAAACCTAACCCATTACTACGGCAGCAGGTTAATATACGAAAACATGAACTTTAATATTAAGCATGGAAGTATATTGGGGTTGCTTGGTAAAAACGGAACGGGTAAAACGACTACAATCAATATTTTGAACGGATATTTAGAACCTTATGCAGGTAATTGTTACATCTATGGTGAAGATTCCCACAATTTATCTCCAGAAACAAAAGCGCGAGTCGGTTTTTTGATGGAAGGTCATATTCAGTATAGTTTTATGAATATTTATCAGATCGAAAAATATTATTCGTCTTTTTATCCAAAATGGAAAAAGGAGCCTTATTACGAGCTGATGAGCAAATTAAAAGTTTTACCCAATCAAAAATTATCAAAAATGTCTTGCGGGCAGCGAAGCCAAGTTGCGTTAGGTTTAATTTTAGCCCAAGACCCCGATTTAATGATTTTAGATGATTACTCAATGGGGTTAGACCCGGGGTATAGACGATTATTTATCGATTACTTGCAAGAATATGCCAAGTCTGAAAACAAAACAATTTTTGTTACTTCTCACATAATACAAGATATGGAACTCCTAATTGACGATTGTTTGATATTAGGTTATAACAGTGTGTTATTATCAATGCCGGTAAAAGAATTTATGTCAACTTATAAACAATATAAATTTAAGTTAACAGATAATACAAATATTGAATTTGAAAAGAGCGATATAGTAAATAATTATGAAATTGTAAAAAACAATGCTACTATTTATTCTTTTAAAGATAAAGATGCCGTAGAAGGTTATTTAAACGGTTTAGGAGTTGCTTATAGCGAGATGAAAGAAATTCCGATGACTTTAGAAGATGCATTTATAGGGATAACAGGAAAATATTAGGAGAGCTTATGATCAAATCTGTACTATTTAAAGAATGGTTGAAGATGAAAAATGCCTTTTGGGGGTTATTAGGTTTATGGGCTTTGGTTTCATTATATATCTATTTTGATATTGCTTACAACCTTAAATTTTTTGAAGCATCTATATTATGGTATAATATAACTTTTTTAGGAATGAAGTTTTATGAAGTTGTTTTTTATATTCCTATTTTAACCGGCTTAATATTGGGCATTACGCAATACTTGCCGGAAATAACCGAAAAAAGACTTAAACTTACATTGCATTTGCCTGTAAATGAAAGCAAAATGTTGCTTGTTATGTCCGGTGTTGGCAGCATAATGCTTCTTGTTATTTATATTATCTCATTAACTTTTTTAGTTATTGTCAGTTCGTATTATTTCCCTAAAGAAATAACAAATAGCATGCTTATAACAATAGCTCCTTGGTACTTAGCCGGTCTTATTTTGTACTTCTCTACATCCATGATAATATTAGAACCGATATGGAAAAGAAGGTTATTATATACACCTATCGTATTAGGTTTTATCTTTTTGTTAATGGATGACAGACCTTATAATTTATATGAAAAATCATTACTTAAGTATTCAATTCTGGCAATATTTTTCTTCTTTGGCGTACTAATTACCGGATATAGATTTAAAAGAGGAGCTACAAAATGATTATTAAAACTACTCGATATTTAATGATAATAATTACGGTAATAGTATGTTCAATTTATTTACCGGAAATATATTGGAAGTTGTTTAGCGAATCGGTACGAGTGCCCATGATATTATATAGCCCGATTACCGAGAAATTTTTGATTTTTAATTTTACAGCCGAAAATAAATTTGTTGATGAAGACGGAAAAATTTATTCACGCTCAAAATTTGAAGCGATGGAGCCGATATTTTATTTTAGACAATTAGTAACAGAAAACAGGATGCCCGACTCGTTAAGAGGGATTGCTTTAGATTTTGCGGAAATAAGGCGTAACAATTTTAGAATAAAGATTTATCCTTCTCAATTAGAAACGCCGCAAATAAAGCTATTCCCCATGATAGAATCACGTTCCGGAAGAGCCAATTTATCAATGCCTGAAGATGTATTTAGAATAACGGAAAATGCTATTGAATTTATTGACTGTTACAGCAATTCAATTGATGAAGAAAAGACAGACTACTTTACGGATGCATTAAAAAAAGAGAATTTTGTTTTCCCTTCAAAGTTTATCTTCGGAAATCCTACAACTCGTAAACCGTTTGATGAAGGTTATTTTATTGTTGATAGCGAGGATAAAATATTTCACGTAAAAATGATAAAGGGAATGCCTTTTTGCAAAAACATTAATGCACCTAAAGATTTTAGGGTTAAAAGCATGAGTATTGCCGAAAATGCGTTAAAAGAGTTTTACGGTATAATTATTACTCAAACAGACGAAATATTTATTATTTCGTATGATAACTACAAGTTGATAAAAGTTCCGGCAGACGGGTATAATACTAAAAATACGGAAATGATATTTAAGGGAGATATATTCTTTAGAGGTGTTCAACTTGTTAACGCTGATAGCGTAGTTGTTTATACACTTAATAAAAAGTATAAAGTAATTGATAGATATTCGGAAAAAATAAAGAATATTAAAAAAGAAACAGCCGGAATTGTTGAAAGTTACATGTTTCCTTTTGTAATTGAAACACAAAGCGAATCAACTTCTTTTTTAGACCTCTATTTCCGCTTATGCGGTATGGGAGCATTAATAATAAATTTCGTTTTACTTGTTATTGCAATAATTATGTATAAAATGAAAGGTTATGAATTGCTAAAAAATATACCTGATTTTCTTTTGATTGGTTTAACCGGAATATACGGATTAATAGCCGTTATAATATTTATACCTTTTGATAAAACAAAATAAACGGAAGATGTATGCGAAATAAGTATTGGGTGTTCGGTTTATTTATAGTTTTTATGTTTAGTATAATTACTGCTCAAAACAATATGCCGAGCGGATTATCAGATAAAACATTAAGAAATACGGATGACAGAAAAGGGGGAGTAACAGGTAAAGTTACCGATGAAAAGGGAGAAGCTTTAGTAGGGGCTAATGTTATAATATTAGAAAGTAAATTAGGAACGGCAGCCGGCGGAAACGGGAAATATGAAATTAAAAACGTACTACCCGGTACTTATTCGGTTAAGTTTTCTTTTATAGGTTATAAAAGTATAACGTTAAAGGTTACGGTTGTTGCGGGAAAATTAACAGAACTGAATGCCAAATTAGAATCGGAATCGTTTGAAATAGGCGGTATTAGAGTAGAAGGAACAAGCGAATTAATGCCTACCGAAATTAATACGCGCACTACAATAACAAGCGGTGAAATTGAACACTTTCAGGCAACTAATTTAAAGGATGTTTTAAATTTAGTGCCCGGAATTCAAAAAAGCGATAATCCGGGGCTTAACAAACCGACTCAAGTTACAATTAGAGGAGACGAAACCGATAATCTTTCTGCTTTCGGTACTTTGATTATGATTGACGGTGCTCGCGAGTCTAATAACGCAAATTTGCAATTTGAAGGTTTGGCGGGAGCTAAATACGGCGGATTAACTATAGGAAGAGGACTTGATTTAAGACAAATTCCTGCAGATAATATCGAATCAATTGAAGTTATTAGCGGATTGCCTTCGGTACGCTACGGCGATTTTACGAGCGGTATAATTGACATTAAAACAAAAATAGGTGCTTCACCACATCGTTTAAAAATAAAAAATAATCCCACTACAAACGAAGCTAATTTGGGGGGAGGTTTTAAATTGGGTGACGAAAACGCTTTGAGTTACAATATCAATATTGCCCGCAGTGAAAGAGACTTACGACTGGAAGGAGATGAATATACGCGTTATACCGGACAAGTTGTTTATTCGGATAAATCGTGGGAAGGAATGTTAACAAGTAATTATAAACTTTCTACGCAATGGATACATGACGAAGAAGAACCTAAAAACGATTATTCGCAAACAAAAAATTATAACAGAGGATTTTCATTCGGGTTTAATACATGGGGAAATTATAAATATCCTGACGAGTCAAATATTGAATACTCGGTGTATGTTAAAATGAATAGAATTAACTTAAGAAAATCGTCTTTGGTTCAATCAGATTTAAGAGTATTGCCTAACGGTGATACCGTTTCAATTTATACCGGAATATTAGAAAACAAGGGGATTGAATGGAATGCCGGAAGTAGATTAGAATATACTGATTTATTTTACACCGGTAGCTATATCAATAAATACTTAGTAGGTGCGGAACTGGAATTTGACGCAAATACCGGTGAAGGAATAGTAATAGATACTTTGTTTAATTATTACGGAGCCGATAGTCCAAGAAAACCTCGTAGATTTGACGCATTGCCAGGGCAAGCTTTGGTAAGTTTTTATGCCGAAAATAAACTAACAGGAAAATTATTATTCGATTTTTCGTTGATGTTTGGGTTTAGATACGAAATGTATAGACCATATGATTTAAGTATTAAGGGGTTATTCGGAAAGGGTGATTTAGTACAATCACATCAAGGATCTTTTTTTAATCCTCGCTTAAATTTAATGGTTTGTTTTAGTGATGATACACAGTTTCGTTTTAGTGCCGGACGTACTTCAAAATCGCCGGCAATGAGTATATTATATCCTCAGGATAAAATATTTAAATGGAGAAATCCGAGCACAAATAAAATTAGTTATTTTGTTTTTAACGTAAGCGAACCCGAGTTGGACGGATATAAAGAAACTCAGTTTGAGGCGTCTTTTGATCAAAAAATAATTAACAAACTTAGTATGTCGGTATCTGCATATTACAAAGAACGTACCGGTGCGCCTATCGATTTATATTATCCGTTCTTTTATATTCAACAAAATTCAAACGGGTACGATTTTAACTACATTGATAATATTCCGTATAAAGAAAATGTAGGGAAATATTATAGTAAGGGAGTTGAAGCAACTTTAAAAACAACTAAAATTGATTATTTAAATATGACTTTTAAAATAACCGGAAGTTATAATTACACAAAAAATCCGGGTGGGTATTTAGTGTATGATCAATTCCCCGATAATTCGTTAGGGCAGTATGCAAACTATAAAGTACCAAATGCTCCCGTTGATACCATTATCGGTTGGACTTATCCGAGTCAGGGAAACTGGCGAGATGAAATAGTATTAAATTATTTCTTAAAATATACTCATCCTACTTTGGGACTATGGATTACTTTGCGTGCCGAACAAGTATTACAAGAAAGAAGGCAAAACTATAGTTTAGTACCTGTAGATTATGCTCTGCTTAACGAATCACAACTTATAACCAGAAGATTTAACGAGTCGATTAAAACAAAACCAAGCAAGTGGCTGTTTACTATAAACATAAGCAAGTCGTTATTTAAGGGTGCGGAAGTTTCGTTTTATGTAAATAACTTTTTAGATGATCCGGCAATAAATAAATATAATTCAACACCGACATTAGTTGTAGAAGAATCGCGTAATTCGGAATTATTTTACGGATTGGAGTTTAGTATGATTTTTGACTATTTATTTAAATAGAGGGATAAATGAGATTAAAGTATTTTTTAACAGTTATCTTTTTAATTGGTTTAGCATGGGGATGTAGAGAGGAAACGCCTTTAAATGTTGACGGTAATAGCTCAATTAAGTTAGTTGCAATTTGGGATACATCAACGGTTGAAGGAGTAAACAAGTATGTACCGCTTGCCGGTGCAAAAGTTATATTAAATAGCGAATACGGCACATTTGTAAGGTATATGGATAACGAAGGAAAAATTTCGATTGCTAATATCCCCGCATCAAAATATGATATTGCCGTACGAATGCCGCATCCGTTAGACCCAAATATTATTATTGTCGGAAATATAAAAGAAGTAAATGTATTGCCCAACAGCAGTGTTACGGATACAATTAAAGGTATGGCAGTTAGTAGCAGCGGAATTTCTATTAATGAAATTTATGCATGCGGTCCGCAAAACAACGTTTACTTTTTTTACGACCAATATATTGAATTATACAACAGTAGTGATAGCATAAAGTACTTGGACGGAATGATGGTTATGAGAGTTAGCGGAAACGGTGATGAAGGACAAAAAGGTGCCGGTGCCGATGAAGGAGATGACGGCGATATTGACGGGGTAACTTATGTATTTAAATTTCCGGGAAAACCGGGAGAGCAAAATTGTCCGTTTTACCCAAAAACTTTTATTGTTCTTGCCGGCGATGCGGTAAATCATAAAAACAGTATGTCTAATGCCGTAGATTTAAGCAATGCGGATTGGGAATTTTATAACCAATATTCGGCTAACGATATTGATAACCCTGCTGTTCCGAATTTACTTAATATGAGAAGCGATAAAACCGTAGATTTTTTAATCAGTTTAATAAATGATGTTATTGTTGTTTCAAGCGGAGTTGATTCGGTTTGGAGTGACGGTATTGATATTAGTAGTGTTATTGACGGTGTAGAATATCAAACATCCGGAACGACTTTAAAAACATTGGATAGTAGAATAGATAGGGGCTGGGTAAAAAGTCCGCCTACCTACAGCGGTAAATCTATGCAGAGAAGAGAACCCGGAGTTGATACTAATGACGGTCAGCTTGATTGGGAAATTTTATCGGCACCAACTCCCAAAAAACAAAGATGACGATAAGAGGATAATATGAAAAAACAGATAATTTTATTTTTTGTTTTATTTGCCGGTATTGTTTACGGACAAAATTATCGTACCGAATTTATGGGCGGTTTATTGTTTTCCGTTCCCGATAAGGATATTACAATGGATTTGTATGATTTTGGTAAAAACCCTGCATGGTTAGTTGAAAGTGAAAAAGAAATGTGGCTGGATATTAATCCGAGCATTTCCAATAGTTGGGGTAATTATAGAAGAAAATACTCGCCCGAAGGGACTTATGATTTGCGTTCTGGTGTTACCGGTGTTAAACCTTTAGGTACAGCGGGAACGTTTAGTGCCTCGGCATATTATGATTATGAGTACAATAGAAAATTATATAGAAGCATGAAAAAATATCCGTATGCCGGTGAAGCTTTTTATTATGCGGATACAACATCAGGGGATGTAAGGTTTAACGGTCCCGTTTTTTCGTTTACGCATAGTTTGGAAATTATTAATAATTTATTTATCGGAGCTCAAATAGATTATCAAATTTTGGCAGGATTAAAAAAGGTCTATTCTTTTACCCAAACTGTTTACAGAGATGTTTCGTTTGTCGGCGGTTTGGCGTATAAGTTTTCTGATGATTTTGTGTTGGGAGCTAAATATTACTTACATGACGAACAAGAAAAAATAACCGGAGAAGACGTTAATCTTTTTTCTATTGAGTCGTATTTATTTAGAGGAGAAACATTTGCTATTCCTTACGTCTCAAAAGTTGTGAATCAAAAAATTAAAAAACAACGTAACGAGGTATCTGTTCAATCTTTTTTATCTCCTACTGAAAATCTTAAAATAGGTGTAACTGCAAGTTATGCAGAGTATGACACCAAAATATTAGTCCCCAAAAGTCAAATTATTGAAGCTCCTGAAGGGTACTCGTCTTTTAGTGAGTATAATGCAAAATTACGTGTTAACTATTTGTTAAATGATGAAATTACACTTGGTCTGGATATGGGGTATAATAAAATTGATAATTGGTCACGTAACGAATCATATAACTTGTTGGTGTGGAAATGGAATACGGATTGTATTTATTTTACTGCCGGCGGTTCTTATAAATTTAATTATGCTGATTTAATTATTGGAGTTGAAGCCGGATTAATAAAAAACAATGCCGATTCTTCAAAATATATTGATGATAGGTTTACAAATATTAGTTCAAATGACTTATCAATAAAAATTGGTTTTGAACTGACTCCGTATAACAATTTTAAGCTTAGGGGAGGTGTTAACTACCTTAATATTGAACATGATTTTATATACGGAGGAGATAATTTATCAACCGTGCTTTATACGGTAGGATTGGGATATAAATACTTAGATTTAGCTGATATTAACTTGGGACTGGCTTACAAAACTTATTCAATTAAAGATTATTCTGATATTGACCGAAATGAACTAATTACAAAATTAACATTACGCTTATTTACTTTTTAAATGAGGGAAAATATGAAAAAATATTTATTTTTTTTATTGTTGGTAGCAATTCCTTTTAATGCCGTAAAATCGGAACAATGGCAAGAAGCTGCAAAAAACGCAGCTCAATCTATAACAGATTTACACATGTTTGATGAAAATAACGGAATTGCGTGCGGAGCAGGGGGACTTATTTATAAAACAACTACCGGCGGTTATTATTGGGAAATAATTCAATCACCGATTACTTCTTCGCTGTATGCAGTAACATTTGTTGATAATATGAATGGTTATATTGGCGGAGATAAACAGGTTTTAGTTACAAAAGACGGCGGAAATACTTGGAGCCAATTACCGATAACTGAAGCGACTGGAACGGTAAAAGGATTATATTTTAGTGACGTTAATAACGGTCAAGCTTTAGTATCCGCTACTTCGGGCGGGCAAATATTTAAAACCACTGACGGGGGTATTACATGGACAAAAACATTACAAGCATCAAAAGATTTATTGGCATTTAGTTTTTATTCGCCTACTAAAGGAGTTGCAACAGGCAAGGATGTGGGAACATTGTACTATACTACGGACGGAAACACATGGGTAAATTCTCCTACTCCTTCGTTAGGTGGATTTAACTATAGCAGAAGCGATATTTGGGGTGTTTATATGGTTAGCGAAAATGTTGCATACGGAACAGGTTGGGGAAGTAGAGCAGCAGGTTTACAACCTACAATTCATATAAAAACAACAAACGGCGGTCAAACATGGGAATATCAAACATTACCCGAAAACCAAAGAACTTACGTTAATTTTCAAGATATATATTTTAAGGATGAAAACACAGGTTTTTGCGTAGGAGGAAGCAGCAGTTACGAAGGGGGAGTGGTGCTTAAAACAACAGACGGCGGTGTAAATTGGGAATACTTACCCGCAAATATTGGTTTCCCTATTAATTCAATTATAGGAGAAGGTGATAATCTATGGGTCGCAGGTGATGCCGGTTGCATTGCCCGTTCTACTGATTTTGGAAATACATGGAATTTAATTGTAAAATATCCCTCAGCATATTTATACGATATTGAGATCGGAGTAAATGGTGTAATTGCGGGCGGTTTTGGCGGGGCTTATGTTAATTTTCAAGAGATAATTACAAAAGATTTAGGTAATGTGTACGGCGGATATATTGTTATAAATAACAAATCACCAAGAATTAACGAAATTCAAACGCCAAATTTAAATAATCCGTTAGTTATGTATATGGCACGTAGTAATAACTTGGTTTGTAAATCAACAGACGGCGGTGCTACTTGGTTTGGTGTAACTAAAGATACAAGTGCCATAACATTAGCATGGAACGGACTCCATTTTTTAGATGAAAATACAGGATTTGTAGCGGGTAAAGTCGAAAACCAACTAATGAAAACTACAGACGGCGGAACCACTTGGATACAATTATTGCCAAATGCGGGTGTTGATTTAAATGATGTGTATTTTACAGATTTAAATAACGGTGTTGTTGTCGGAAAAAATAAAGCCGTAAAATATACCACCGATGGCGGAGCCACTTGGACAAATGCAACGTTAAATAACATTCCGTCAGGTGCACCGAGTACTGCCGAATTAAAAAGAGTTATATTTGTTCCGAATTCCTTATTTGCGCCCGCAACTGTTGGGTACATTGCAGGTGCATTAAATTTTATAACTACGGACGGCGGTAAAACTTGGGACTATCTTGCAATTCCCGATCCTTCAAAAACTATGAATAATGTTAGTGTTACAAATTATTATACGGATACGAGAGTGTGTTTTACCGGTGCAAACAAAGTTTATGAAACTTCCGATAACGGCATTTCTTGGCGAGATGTTATTGATACAAATACCGTTAAAGCAACTACGCTATACGGTGGTGAATATTTTTACGGAGGATATATATGGGTATGTAGTTCTTCGTCATCAATTTACACTACAAACCCGTTGGTAAGTGTTAATGATCCGGTTATTAATAATAGTTTTTATATCAGTCAAAATTACCCTAATCCGTTTAATCCTTCAACTACAATTAATTATTCGTTAAGTAGTTTTGCTAAGGTTAGTTTAAAGGTTTATAATTTACTGGGACAAAAAGTTGCCGATTTGGTAAATTCTGAACAAGCTGCCGGTAATTATTCGGTTGAGTTTAATGCAAAAGATTTAAGCAGCGGAGTATATTTTTATACAATTAGCTTAAATAATTTTACTCAAACAAAAAAAATGTTGTTAATTAAATAAAATGATATAATAGGCGTACAAAACGTATGCCTAATTTATTATAATGTAAATAATATTCAATTAAATAAATTATAAGTAACAGATAGAAAAGGATGAGTTCTAAAATTGTAAAACTTAGCAGGAAAAGAGGATTATTTTTTATTGGTAATAAGACTTTTTAATATAGATAAGTAATTAGTAAATACCAAATGAGAAAATAAAAATGCAATTATTAAAATTAATAGCTGTATTATTGTTAATGGTGGGTTGTAATTTAACAA
>CALGLM010000503.1 GCA_937930275.1 uncultured Ignavibacteria bacterium | reverse complement strand
GGAAAAACCGAAATTGCAAGAAGGCTTGCAAAATTATCCGGTGCCCCTTTTATAAAAGTGGAAGCATCAAAATTTACCGAAGTAGGATACGTAGGACGCGATGTTGAATCTATGATTAGAGATTTAGTTGAATTATCGGTTAATATGGTTCGTTCGGAAATGGCGGTAGGAGTACAAGCTAAAGCCGAACAAATAGCGGAAGATAAAATATTGGACATATTAATTCCTCCTTTACCAAAATATGCCGCCGATGAAAATAATAATACAACGGAAGATTCTAACCAGAACGAAAAAACACGCGACTGGATGCGTCAAAAACTGAAAAAAGGAGATATGGATGAAAGGGTAATTGAGTTTGATTCAACTCAACAGGCTGTCGGTATGCAGGTAATGGGACCTTTCGGAATGGATGACATGGGCATTAATATACAAGAAATAGTAAGCAGTGTAATGCCCAAGAAAAAGAAAAAACGTAAAGCTCCTATTAAAGAAGCAAGACGTATATTTATTCAGGAAGAAACCGAAAAGCTAATTGATATGGAAACCGTACAGAAAGAAGCGGTTAACAGGGTACAAAATTTGGGAATTGTATTTATTGACGAGATAGATAAAATTGCCGGTTCCGGAGGAAAAGGACACGGACCGGACGTAAGTAGAGAAGGAGTTCAGCGTGATTTATTGCCCATTGTTGAAGGAAGTACGGTTAATACAAAATACGGCGTTGTAAAAACAGACCACATTTTATTTATTGCAAGCGGCGCTTTCCATATTGCAAAACCATCGGACTTAATACCCGAATTGCAAGGTAGGTTTCCTATTCGAGTTGAACTTAAAAGTTTAAGTGAGGAAGATTTTGTTAAAATTTTAACACTGCCTCAAAATGCCTTGTTAAAACAATATGCCGCACTTTTAGAAACGGAAAATGTTAATATATCGTTTAACGAAGATAGTATTGCCGAAATAGCAAGAATTGCCGCAGCTGTTAACGAGCAGGTTGAAAATATTGGCGCACGAAGGCTTCATACAATTTTAACAACGTTACTCGATGAAATTTTATTTGAAGTTCCTGATAAAATGCCTGAAAACGATATTGTTATTACCGGCGAGTATGTTAGCGAAAAGCTTAATAAAATTGTAAAGAATAGAGATTTAAGCAAATATATTTTATAGTTTTATAAAAATTATACCTCGTTTTATTTTATTAGATTGTAAAATAAATCGAGGTTTTTTATTAAATAATAAAGCATGAATATGAAAAAATACTTGTTAATATTATTAATATTGCTTACGGTTAGCGGATGTAGTTCGACAAAAATAATAAATTTAACCGATGCAAAAAATAAGGTCGTTGATTATTACGAGACCGAAAAATATTATAATGATTTGAATAGTGTTTTGGAAGAAATTAATAGTCACTTTAAATTTTATGATGTAAAACATAACGACGCTGTTGTTTTTGATGTTGACGAAACAACTCTTTCTAATTACGATTATATAAAATCTATTGATTTTGGGTACGAACATAAATTATGGTCAGACTGGCAGGATAAAGGAATAGCCAAGGCAATTTTACCCGTAAAAAATTTATATAACATTTTAATTGAAAAAGATATAAAAGTTATATTTATAACCGGAAGGAGTACTAAAAATTACGAAGCAACATATAAGAATTTAATTGCTGAAGGATACACAAAATTTGATACTTTAATTTGTAGAAAACCTTTAGATTCATTTCCCAGTATGGCAGATTTTAAATACGCAATGCGTAAGCAGATGAGTGCAAACGGTTACAATATTATTGCAAATATCGGAGACCAGGAAACGGATTTTAGCGGCGGCTATAACGGAAAAATAGTAAAATTACCGAATTATATTTATAAAATAGATTAATCTTGCCCTCAAAATCCATAAATTTAGCATAATTTATGGAGTTGTATTCCATGAATTTAGCATAATTTGTGGAATATAATATAATGCTGAATAAAATATCCCAAATACACAAAAATAATTCTGTGTAAATTACAAAATTAAAATATTGTAATCTATTTTAAAATACATATATTAATCTAAATATTTGGAATTTTATTCCATAAAATAAGGGAAATATATGGTACTACGAGATATAAATATTAACGAGAATATAAAAGCAGGTAAAGTATTAATTATTTATGGTGCAAGAAGAGTCGGAAAAACCTATTTATTGCACTCTTATTTGGGAAAATGTGGCTTAAAGTATAAACTTGATTCGGGTGATGATATTAGAATCCAAGATCTGTTATCAAGTAATAGAATTGATAGAATTACAGAATATGCCGAAGGGTATGAATTAATTGCATTAGATGAAGCTCAGAGGATTAATAACCTTGGCTTCGGATTAAAAATACTAATAGACGCAAGACCTGATTTAAATGTAATAGTGACCGGTTCGTCTTTATTCGAAATTAATCAGCAGGTAGGTGAGCCTTTAACAGGAAGAAAGCGGGAATTAATGATGTTTCCTTTCTCTCAAAACGAATTATTAAACATTTACAATAAATATGAGCTAAAAGAAAAACTAAATGAGTTTTTAGTTTTTGGTTCTTATCCGGAAATAGCGTTAGCAAAAAATAAACAAGAAAAAACCGAATTGCTTGTGGAAATAGTTAATTCTTACCTTTTTAAAGATGTGCTTTTTGTTGAAAACATACGAGGTAATAAACAAATAATTGACTTATTGAAGTTGCTGGCTTTTCAAATCGGTTCGCAAGTATCGGTAAACGAATTGGCAACACAAGTTAGAATGGATGTAAAAACAATTCAGCGTTATCTGGACATTTTGGAAAGAGCTTTTGTTGTTAAACGACTTACACCTTATAGTAAAAATTTACGAAAAGAAATTACAAGTAAAAACAAGTATTATTTTATAGATAACGGTATTAGAAATGGCTTAATTATGCAATTTAACGATTTATCTTATAGAAATGACGTGGGGCAATTATTTGAAAATTTTATTTTTAGTGAAAGGCTAAAACATAACGAATATAAACGTGTTTTTACTACAAGTTATTTTTGGCGTACTTTTGATAAAAAGGAAATTGATTTGGTCGAAGAATTAAACGGACAACTTAACGCCTATGAAATAAAGTACGGGTCAAATAAAAAGTATAAAGTACCAAATGATTTTATTAATAACTATCTCGACAGTACATTTAAGGTTGTTGATAGAGAAAATTACTTGGAATTTGTATTGTAATCGGAGACGAGAAAATCTGTCTCCGATTTATTAATGCCTATTCTTTTGTCATTTTTTGCGGTGCAATCATGTTTTCGGGAGCGAGTAATTCGTCCAAAACTTCTTTAGAAAGTAGTTTTTGTTCCAATACCAGTTCGTAAACACCGCGATTTGTTTCTAAAGCTTCTTTTGCTAAAGCAGAACAAGTTTCGTAACCTAAAACAGGGTTTAATGCGGTTACAATTCCTATACTGTTTAATATATAATCTCTGCATTTTTGTTCGTTTGCGGTAATTCCGTCTATACAACGATACATTAATGTAGTCATTCCGTTCTTTAACATTTCTATCGATTCAAATAAACTTTGTACTATAACCGGTTCCATTACGTTCAGTTCCAGTTGTCCGGCTTCTGCCGCCAAGGTAACCGTAAGGTCATTTCCGATAACTTTAAATGCAATTTGATTAACTACTTCGGGTATTACGGGATTTACTTTGCCGGGCATTATTGATGAACCGGGTTGCATTTTGGGTAAATTAATTTCACCCAAACCGGCGCGTGGACCGCTTGAAAGCAATCTTAAATCATTTGAAATTTTACTTAACTTAACAGCCAATCTTTTAACGGCGGATGAGTACATAATAAAAGCTCCGGTATCTTGTGTGGCTTCTACCAAGTTAGGCGCCAATACTATATTCATTCCGGTAATTTCCTGCAAATGTTTAACTACTTTGGCGCTATAACCGGGGTCACTGTTAATTCCAGTGCCTATAGCGGTTGCACCCATGTTTACTTCTAAAAATAGTTTAACGTTATCTTCAAGTCTGCTTATTTCTTCGCTTAGGGTTGAGGCGTAAGCTTCAAATTCTTGACCTAAAGTCATAGGAACGGCATCCTGAAGTTGAGTTCTGCCCATTTTTAATATATGAGCAAATTCTTTCCCTTTTTTACGGAATGAATCAACTAACAATTTCAAAACCGAAACTAAAGTTCTGTTGGATTTTATTAATGCAATTTTAACGGCAGTGGGATAAGCATCGTTAGTTGACTGAGATAAATTAACATGATTATTAGGATGACAGTATTTATATTCTCCTTTATCATATCCCAGTATTTCAAGTGCTCTGTTAGCAATAACTTCGTTTGCATTCATATTTGTTGACGTTCCGGCACCGCCTTGAATCATATCTACAACAAAATGCGGATGAAGTTTTCCGTTTAATATTTCGTTACAAGCTTGAACGATAGCATCGGCAACAGGTTTAG
This sequence comes from uncultured Ignavibacteria bacterium, assembly GCA_937930275.1. Lineage (GTDB taxonomy): Bacteria > Bacteroidota > Ignavibacteria > Ignavibacteriales > Melioribacteraceae > JAEXOD01. Next base: position 1,355 of record CALGLM010000503.1, on the reverse strand, counting down.
AAAGTAAACCTAAATCTAAATTAGCTTTAGCTGCAGCCATTTTAACAATTGCAAGTCCTTCAATAAGTGTAGGATAAGCGGATAAACTTACACTGCTTATGCTAAAGTTTTCCAAGGCTCGTAAAGTTTGTACTCCGTAATAGTATTCGTACGGTACTTCTCTATCTCCCAATAAATCATGTTCGGTACGAGTGCGACCGCTTTCATATTGTGCGGCAATATTAATAACACGTGCGTTGGTTTGTCTCATTCTACGCGAAATAACACGTGCAACATGATTGTATATTTTAACGGCAATTGAACCATAGTCATCAATTAAACTTTGGAATTTCTCTCGAGTTAATACAAAAATTGTAGATTCTAATAAAGCACGGGCATTAGTGCTATGGGGGGAATCGTCCAATAATGCACCTTCTCCTATAAAATCGTAACGACTAAAAAATGATAAGCGTTTTTCTTCTCCAAACGGAGTACGCTTAAATAATTCTACTTCACCTTCGTAAATAACAAATAAATTTTTTCTCGGATTATTTTCGTAAAATAAATATGAATCTTTTTCAAAAGTTTTAATCTCAATTAAATTAGTAACAAGTTCAAGCTCCGTATCGCTTAAATCCTTAAATAATACAATTTTTTTCAAAAATTCTTTAACAACATTGGTGTCCATAATCAACTCGTATAGATAAATAAATATAAATTTTATGTTAAATAAATTAATCAACTTAAAAATAGTATTCAAGTGTTTTTTTAAGTTTATTAGAGTATTTTTAAACAAAGTGTAAAATATCAAAAGAAAATATTACAAACTTATATAATTTTTTTTTAATTTCGTTAAAAGAGATTTAGAATTTACGGAGAAGATAATGAGTAGTATTGAATTAATTACAAGAGAAACAGAAAGAACTTTAGAAATTAGAAAAGTAGTAACCGTACCGCAAATGGCAAAAGCAATTCAGAATTCGTACACGACAATTTTAGATTTAATGAGAAGAAAAAATATTCCGGTAACAAGGGCTCCGTTTGTAAAGTATGAAAACTTAGATTGGGTAAAATTAAATAAGCAGAATAAATTTATAGCGTTCTTTAAGATGTTTACTCATAAATGGGATGTAATTATCGGATTTCCTATTGATAGAGAAACATCGGGAGAAGGAGAGATAGGTTGCGGTAAAATTGAAGGGGGAAAATATTTAATGGCTATGCACGTAGGTTCATATTTACAGGTCGGAAAAACATATGAAAGAATGACAAAATATATGTCGGAAAACAACTTAAAACCTAAACCGGAATCAATAGAGTATTATTTAAATGATCCTCGTAAAGTTAAAAAAGATGAACTGGAAACAATGGTATTA
>CALGLM010000502.1 GCA_937930275.1 uncultured Ignavibacteria bacterium | reverse complement strand
GGAAAGGGCTGCGTGCGCAGTTTCATTGTTTTGCGGGTTCGTTAAACGATGCGAGAGAACTGATTGAAATGGGGCATTATATTTCTTTTACGGGGAATATTACTTATACAAAAGCCGATAACTTACGTAAAATATTAAAATCGATTGAAATAGAAAATTTATTGTTGGAAACCGATTCTCCTTTTATGACTCCCGTACCGTTTAGGGGTCAAAGAAACGAACCGGCTAATGTAAAACTTGTTGCAAAAACAATTGCCGAAACTCATGAAATGACGGTTGAAGACGTAGCAAGAACAACATCGTTAAATGCTTATAAATTATTTGGAATTGGAAAAATGCCTAAGGTTTCATTTACGTATAAAATTAGAAATTCTTTATATATTAACGTTACAAATCGTTGTAACGCAGATTGTGTGTTTTGTGATAGAAAAGGGGATGCAATAATTTCCGGCTATAATTTAAAAATGAAAAAATCGGAAGAACCGGAAGCAGATGTTTATATAAAAGAAATCGGAGATCCCAAAAAATATGATAGTATTGTTTTTTGCGGATACGGCGAACCTACTATTCGTTGGGATGTTGTAAAGCAAATAGCAAAATATGTTAAGGATAACGGCGGTACCACAAGAATGAATACTGACGGACACGGCAACTTTATTAATAAAAGGGATATTACTCCCGAGCTTAAAGGATTAATAGATGTTGTTTCTATAAGTCTTAATTCCGTTGATCCTAAGCAATATGCTAAGTTAATGAGAGTTGATGAAAAATTACATGCGGAAATGATTGATTTTGCAAAAAAGGCAAAAAACTTTACGCATGTAGTGATGTCGGTTGTGGGCTTAAGCGAAGTAGATACTGAAATTGCAAAAAAGTTTATTAATGATGAAATAGGTGTTGATTTTAGATTACGTCCATATTTTTAAGGAGAAGTTATGAAAAAGTATTTATTGGTATTAGCAGTTTTTATGCAAATTAGTTTATTATACGGTCAAAATTCGTATGATAAAGTTAGGTTTCAATTAGATAGTTTGTTAAGTGACGATTATTTTAAGAGTTGTATGGTTTCCGTGGATGCTTATAATCTTACAAACGAGAAGCATATTTATAGTAAAAACGAAAAACTTTTGATGCGTCCGGCAAGTAATCAAAAGGTATTAACAACATCAACGGCACTTCAATTTTTAGGTGAAAATTATAAGTTTACTACATCGGTTTATTATACCGGTACTATTAAAAAAGATGTTTTGGAAGGAGATATTTATTTTGTCGGAGGATTTGATCCTGACTTTTCGCTAAAAGATCTATCGGTTTTGGTAAGTAAAATTAAAGAAGCCGGAATATTGAAAATTAAAGGGAATATTTACGGAGACGTAAGTGCCGGTGATTCATTGTTTTGGGGAGCAGGTTGGATGTGGGATGATGATCCTTCAAGTGATTTTCCTTCACTAACTCCGTTAGTTATTAATGATAATTGTGTTTATGCTGCTTTTAAACCGGCTAAATTTGGAGAAAAACCGATTGTTGAGCTAATTCCTACTTCAAAATATACAAAGCTAATTAATAATGCAGTAACAGATACAACAACCAAAGATTTTGATATTACACGTAATTGGGTTTTTAGAGGTAACGATATTATTGCGGTAGGAAAACTAAATTTGACCGAGAAACCGGATACATTTAAAATTAATATTTTTGACGGAAATGCTTATTTCCTTACTCTTGCTCTTGAAGAAATGGAAAAACAGGGAATAAAAACAATCGAAAAATTTGGTTATAAAAATATACCGCAAGATGCAATAAAAATTTACTCAAATGAAAGATTATTTAAAGACGTAATACCAAATTTAAATAAAGAAAGCGATAATTTAAGTGCCGAAATGACTTTACGTGCAATTGCAATGCAATTTTACGGTAAACCGGCTACACCAAAAAACGGTGTAAAAATGATTGACAGTTTGATTACTCTTACAGGATTAAATCCTAATATTTATAGACTTGAAGACGGGTCGGGAGTTTCGTACTACAATTTAGTATCTACCGAGTTATTAAATTCAATTGTAAAGTATATTTATCAAAATAACGGAGAGGCTTTTAGGACTCTTTATAATTCTTTTCCGATCGGCGGTGTTGACGGTACCTTAAGCGGCAGAATGAAAACCGGAAATTGCTTTAATAACGTACATGCTAAAACCGGTACACTAAGCGGAGTTAGCTCGTTAACCGGTTACTTAACTGCAAAAAACGGTGCTCTCATATCGTTTTCAATTTTAACTCAAAATTTTGTTGGTAGCAGCAGAACAGTAAGAAATTATCAAGATAAAATTTGTGAAATTTTAAGCAATTTGGAATAAAAAAATGAAGAAATACAAACAGTATAATATTTTTGTTACACCTTATAATCCGGATACGCTAAGCGGTTTTTTATGGGATTTGGAAATAGGGGGATTTTTGGATAACGATACTTTTGCTACTGTTTATACGGGTGAAAATAGTACGGTTACTTACGAAGCTATTGAAAATGTATTAAAACATTTGGTAGAAATAGGTGAAATTGAAAATTTTTCAATTGAAGTTAGCGAGTTTGAAGAGAAAAATTGGAATGAGGAGTGGGAAAAAAACTTAAATATTATAAAAGTTACCGAAAATATTGTAATAAAACCTTCAACAAAACCATACGATAAAATAAACGATGAGTTGGTTATTACTATAGATCCTAAAATGTCGTTTGGAACAGGCGAACACGAAACTACAAAAATTGTATTAAGTTTGGTTGAAAAATATATTAAAGGTAAAAAGCGTGTGTTGGATGTTGGCAGCGGTACCGCAGTATTAGCTATTGCTGCAGTTAAACTTGGCGCAGAGTATGCCGTTGCTTTAGATAATGACGAATGGTGCCATTTAAACGGCAATGAAAATACTACTCTTAATAATGTTGCGGATAAAGTAAATGTTGTTTTAGGCGAATTAAAAGATTTGGAAGAAGATAATTTTGATTTAATTCTTGCTAATATTAATAAACCAATTCTTTTAGATATTAAAGAATTAATTAAAAATAAACTTACAAAAGAGGGAACGGTTATTCTTTCCGGTTTATTAATTACCGATGAAGAAGAAATTGTAAAAGCTTATAACAGTGTAGGCTTAAAAGTGGTTGATAAAACCACGATGAATGAATGGATGGGGTTGGTACTAAAATAAATGTTAAATGCTAAGTGTTAAAGGTTAAATAACCCACGACATCAGTCGTTGGAATGAAATGGCAATTTAAGGCAGATATTGGTATGCGTGGTTAAATAAATTTTGAATTCTTAATTTTGAGTGTTGAATAATATTGTTAAATTTTGAATAATAATCCTCGCAAGGGGTTGTATCAAAAGAGGCAAATCACATTAAAAAAGTTGCTAACACTCACCCCTTATCCCCCTCTCTAAATTCATAGATGGGGGAATTATTACCACTTCTAAAGTGAAGCAATTTTTTCTGGCGTAACGACCAACAAAGCTTAATTTATTACTATACAACGGGTATTTGTGAATGGTGAATAGTGACAAGTGAATAGTAACAAGTGAATAGTAACAAGTGACGCGTGACAAGAGGGTATTAACTTGATCATCGTTAATTTTTTAATTATTTATTAAACTCTTTTAACAGAACATATTAATAATTTAATCTTTGTTAATTTTTTTGTATATTTTATTTTAATTTAAAATTATTGCGTGGGTTTAATTTTGAGTAAAATTGGTGATTTAATTAATAAGCTTTGCCCAAACGGCGTGGAATATAAAGAATTGGGTACCATTTTAGAATATGAGCAACCGACAAAATACATAGTTAATAATACAAATTATGATAAAAGTTTTAAAACACCCGTATTAACTGCCGGTCAGTCATTTGTTTTGGGTTATACCGATGAAACTGAAGGAATATTCACAGCAAACAAACTTAACCCTGTAATTATATTTGATGATTTTACGACATCTTTTCATTGGGTAAATTTTAATTTTAAAGTTAAATCATCAGCTATGAAACTTCTGAAACCAAAAACAGGTAATGATATAAATTTTAGATTTGTATATTACTGTATGAAGTGTTTACTTTACCAACCTCAAGAGCATTCAAGACAGTGGATTTCTGTTTATTCAAAATTTACTATCCCCATTCCCCCAATTGAAGTGCAAGAAGAAATTGTAAGAATACTTGATTTATTTACAGCACTAATATTTGAGTTGAAAGCGGAGCTGGAGGCACGTAAAAAACAGTATGAGTATTACCGAAATA
>CALGLM010000501.1 GCA_937930275.1 uncultured Ignavibacteria bacterium | reverse complement strand
AACAAATAGGTAAAGGGAAAAAACTAATCGAAGTTCTAAAATCAATGAATATGGTTGCCGAAGGAGTAGAAACTTGCCGTTCGGTTCATGAATTAGCTATTGCACATAAGGTCGAAACTCCCATTGTATCGGCTGTTTATGCTATCCTTTTTGAAGAAAAAGACCCGGTTAAAGCCACTTACGATTTAATGACAAGGGATATGAAAACCGAAGTTTGGTAACTTGTTTATTCCTTTAATTTTAAATTATTTCAATTCATAAAATTTGCGTATATTTCCGATGTTAATTTATATTGTTTAATAATCGGCAGTTTATATTGTTTAAAAAGATATTTAGTACTATAGCGGGTTTTTTGGGGTTAAAAAACGAAAAAGCAGAATTTAGCATTACAAAAGAAATTGAAATAAAACCAAGTAACCAAAGTATAACAAAAACCGGCACAAAAAAACGCAAAGAAAGGGTAAACGACAAAAGTCGTGAAGAGTATAAAAAACGTCACGAAAAAATAGTCATTTCTAAAGCATTACCCAAACAAGAAGAAGTAACAGTAATTGAAGATAATTGGGATTCTTCGGTTTTTCAAATTCCCGTTTCAGAAGGAAAAACTCGTTTTACCGATTTAAATTTGCCTAATTCGGTACTTCACGCTGTTTATGATTTGGGGTTTAAATATTGTACTGACGTTCAGGCTCAGTCTCTTCCGAATTCGTTAAAAGGGCAGGATGTTACGGCTCAGGCACAAACCGGAACAGGTAAAACGGCAGCTTTTTTAATTACTGTATTTACACATTTAATTAATAAACCGCTAACGGAAAAGCGTAAACACGGAACCCCCAGAGCGTTAATACTTGCACCTACCCGCGAACTTGCTATGCAGATTGAAAAAGATGCAAGACTGCTGGGTAAATATTTACCGTTCAGTTTAATTTCTGTTGTAGGCGGAATTGATTATAAAAAGCAGCAAAACAGTCTTCATAACGGTTACGCTGATATTTTAATTGCCACACCGGGTAGATTAATAGACTTTTTGGATAAGAAGTTAATTAGTTTGGCGAGTGTCGAAATTCTTGTAATTGACGAAGCGGATAGAATGTTGGACATGGGATTTTTACCTTCGGTAAGGCAAATTGTACTTAGTACACCGCCTAAAGTTAAAAGGCAGACGATGTTTTTTACGGCTACAATGACTTTTGACGTAAAAAACTTAGCGGAATCATGGACAAGGAAAGCATTTGATGTTGCAATTAAACCGGAAGAAAAAACTATAGATACGGTTGAACAAATTACTTATATTACTACCGTTGACGAAAAACGCACTTTATTATATAATTTGGTAATTAAAAAGAATTTTGACCGTGTTTTGGTTTTTGCAAATCGCAGAGATGAAGCAAGGTTGCTTAAAGATACTTTTACTGCTTACGGAATTAGTTGTGCGCTACTATCCGGCGAAGTTGACCAAGATCAAAGGATTAAACGACTTGAGGCATTTAGAAACGGTAAAATTAGAATTTTGGTTGCAACCGATGTTGCCGCAAGAGGAATACACGTTGATGCTATTACACATGTAATTAACTATAATATTCCGCAGGATATTGAAGAATATATTCATCGCATTGGGCGTACCGGAAGGGCGGGCGCTTCGGGTATTGCAATATCTTTTGCCGATGAAGATAGCAGCTACGAATTAATGAAACTTGAGGAATTATTAGGTAAAAAATTCGATTGTATTTATCCGGAAGAAGACTTGTTAACTCCTATTCCCGAACAGTTTAGCAAAATTAAACCGCAAAAATCAATAACTTCGGTTAAACGTTCGTTCAAAGGAAATGATAACAGAAATAAAAGAAAAAAACGCCCCGTAAGAAAAGGAAATACAGGAAAAAAAGAAGGGGAAGAGAAGAAAGAGTAA
>CALGLM010000500.1 GCA_937930275.1 uncultured Ignavibacteria bacterium | reverse complement strand
TCGTTTAAATCGCAATTAAATATACTTATTAAAATCGGTTCCCAAAACTTTGGGATTAATTCTTTTTGAAAGTTTTTAACCAAATAGCCATATGCTGTTAAGTTTCCTTTATTTTTATTGAACAATATGTCAAAAAACAATCGCCCTATTTTTAATTTTTCGCTTAAATTCAAATAGCTAAATTTTAAAAAGGCAAAAAACAAATTTAACGGGTATATGTTTGATGAACATTTAAGATAAAGGATTCCGGATTTTTTTGTTACAAAAGGAATATTTATTCCGTTTAGTATATCAATTTTATCAAGTGAACCAATTTTTTCTAAGTATTTTAAAGTTTCTGAATAACAACCCAGCATTAAGTGCTGACCGTTATCAACTTCTGTATTTAATTTTGTGGAATAAAAAGAATAAGCTTTCCCCCCCAATTTTGGGGATGATTCTAATATTGTTACCCTATTTCCCTTTTCACTTAAATTTATCGCAGCGCTTAAACCGCTTAAGCCGCCCCCGATAATTAACACATTCATATTAATAAATTAAGCTATACTTAGCCCAAACTCCAAAAGCTAAATATACTTTTTCTAACTTATTAACAGATATTTTTTGTGAATATACATCGTAGTTTTTTTTCTCAATCTTTTTTAATAGAGAAAAGTAAATATGTTGCATGGCTCGTGCAGGGAATAATCCTCCTTTATCATTTGGATCTAAATAATAATTGGCTCTATCAAAATAATCATGTGCACGTTTTGCATTTTTTTTCATCAAATTTATAAACTTTTCGTTATAAATATTATCAAATAATTCCTTTTCAGTATAACCAACTTCTTGTAAATCTTCTTGCGGTAAGTAAATTCTATTTTTTTCGGCATCAACTTTTACGTCACGTAAAATATTGGTCATCTGCAAAGCCAACCCTAAATTTACCGCATAATCAATTGTCGATTTATTTTTGTAACCGAATATTTCAATACACATTAAACCTACGGTTGAAGCAACTCGATAACAATATTTAACCAAATCGTCAAATGTAAAATATCTTTTATTTTGTAAGTCCATCTCCATGCCAATAATCAATTCAAAAAACGGATCAATGGGGATATTAAACTGCTTTATTATATCTGCAACTTTGTTTAACAAGGGATAATTTGAGTTACCTTTTAACGCTTTTTCAAATTCAATACGCCATTTTCTAAGTCTTTCATATTTAATATCATCTGAATCAGTTCCTTCATCAATAATATCATCTGTTTGTCGGCAAAATGCATAAACGGCATTCATGGCATCGCGCTTTGGTTTTGGCAGCAAATTAAAAGCATAAAAAAAGCTGCTTTTACTCCCTTCTTTTATATCAACAATGTCGTTTACAGTTTCCATAATAAACTCTTTAGTAATATTTTTATAATATCTTTTTTCTCAATAGTCGGACGATTTATTAGTACATTATACTCAATTTTTTCGATTTTGTCAAGTATTGTTACCCCTCCTAATATAGTCAATTTAATTTGAATTCTTAACTTTAACGGAAGATAATTTAGCAGAGTTGCCCCTTCAATAAACATCTTTTTAGTGCATTTTGTATAATACGAAAGCAAACTTATAAAATTATTATTATATTTCAATTCATTCAGTTCTTTTAACGAATAATTAAAACGATTAATATCACTAACAGGTAAATATACTCTCCCTTTTTTAAGATCTACCGAAATATCTTGCCAAAAATTTGCTAATTGTAATGCAGTACAAATACTATCGGAATAATTATTAGCTTCGTCATTATTTATTCCGTGTAATTGTAAAATCAATCTACCCACCGGATTTGCAGAGTTTTTACAGTACGCTAATAATTCATCAAAATTCTCGTATTCTTTTTTTATCAGGTCTTGTTTAAATGCATTAAGCAGATCAATAAATAATTGTGAAGATAGATTAAATTCGTTTATTGTATTTACAAGGGCTTGCCAAAATGAATTAGCATAATTGCCGTTAGTAGCATTAATAAAATTTTGTTGAAATTCGTTAAGCAAATCAATCCTATTTTTATCCTCATAAATCTCTTCGTCAGCAAAATCATCGGCAGTACGCGCAAATTTATAAATAATAGCAACATGTTTACGCAATTTTTTTGGCAGAAATAAAGAGATAACCGGAAAATTTTCGTAATGTGATTTAGCTTGAAATAAAGCTAATTGGTATTCTTTTTCTAACAAATCCATTTTAATCTAAATTAATTAAACAAAAATAGCAAAATTAAATTTTTATTAAAAATATTAATTTTTTTCTTGCATTTACAAAAATATTATATTATTTTTACAAGACATTTTTGAAATACTGATGTAAATATAACATGGGAGCTTAGCTCAGTTGGTTCAGAGCACCTGCCTTACAAGCAGGGGGTCATTGGTTCGAATCCATTAGCTCCCAC
>CALGLM010000499.1 GCA_937930275.1 uncultured Ignavibacteria bacterium | reverse complement strand
CTTTTGTTTAGAAATACAATCTTCAATTTTAGCGTATTTAATTTCACTTCCTTTTAATGTAACCATTATACCGAATTTCTTTTTAATTGCATATTGTATTGCAAAAGTCCCGAATTTTGTTGAAAGAATTCTATCATAAGGGGTAGGGCTTCCGCCACGTTGTAAATGCCCCAATACTGTATAACGGGTTTCCAATTTTGTAATATCTGCAATATTTTTTGCAACTAATTCACCGATACCTCCTAATTGAATCGGATCGGTTCGTTTAATATCTTTAGCTTTCACTATCAAGTCACCTCCTTTTGGTTTTGCACCTTCTGCAACACAAACTATACTAAAACGCTTACCAAGCATATTTCTTGAAGTAACTCTTTCATAAATAACATCCCAATCAAACGGCATTTCAGGTAGTAAAATAATATCGGCACCGCCGGCTAAGCCGCCGTTAAGTGCAATCCAGCCCGCATAACGTCCCATAACTTCAATAACCATTACTCTATGATGAGATGACGCTGTAGTGTGTAATCTATCTAAAGCTTCGCTAACTACAAAAACTGCAGAATCGTGACCAAAAGTTTGGTCTGTTGCCTCTAAATCGTTATCAATAGTTTTTGGAACTCCTACAATATTCATCCCCATTTTGGAAAGTCTATCGGCAATATGCATAGTACCGTCACCACCAATAGCAATTAAAGCATCTAAATTCCAAGCTTCATAATTTTTTAATGCTGCATCAGAGCGGTCAACAATTTTTACTTCTCCGCTACTGCTTATTTCAGGCCAATGGAACGGGTCCCCTTTATTTGAAGAACCCAGTATAGTTCCGCCCATCGCTAAAATTCCCGAAACATCCTTATTATAAAGTTGTTGGGCTTTCCCTTCAACAAGTCCTTCAAATCCGTCCAGAATTCCGATAACTTGTAATCCGTTATCGTGTGCCGGTTTTGCAACACCTCGAATAACGGCATTTAACCCGGGGCAATCTCCGCCGCCGGTCAATATTCCTATCCTTTTAACCTTTTCGTTTTTCAAAATACTACCTCGCGCATTTATTTAATCTTAAATGTGTTAACGGCTTTTTTTAGTCTATCCATAATAGCTCTTCCCAATCCTTCTTCTTTTACCGGTTCGGCTAATATTATATCAATATTTTCCGTTTCAAGTTCGTGAAGCATAAAAAACAAATTTGAAGCTGCTTCTCTATAGTCTTCCGCTTTTGTTAAATACTTTTTTACAGCAAAATTAAAATAATCAAATTTTTCACTAAACAAAAGTGCGCCAATTCTTTTATCTTTATTTTTTTGTAATTCTTCTTCCGTTAAAAAGCTGATGGTTTTTTGAGGAGCATAATGATATAAAAGTTGCCCGGGTGCATTAGGATTTTTTCCCGTCTTTTTTTTTAATAATTTTTTTCCTATCTCCTCTTCAATAACTTCCGCCGATAGACCCCCCGGACGCAGCAAATAAACCTCTTCTCCCGATATCTCTATAATTGTCGATTCTACCCCAACACTACTTTTACCGCCATCTAACACAATATCAATTCTATCTTTTAATTGTTTTGCCACATGCAATGCGGTTGTAGGACTAAGTTTACCAAATTTATTTGCACTTGGTGCCGCAATTGGCACTCCGGAATATTTTATCAATTCCAAAGCGATTTTATTGTTCGGCATTCTAATTGCCACAGTAGGGTTACCTGCCGTTATTATATCCGGCACTCTTTCTGCTTTAGGAACAACTATAGTTAAAGGACCCGGAAAAAATTTATTTAAAACTTTTTCAATACTTTTTATTTTTATGGTACTAATTTCTTCAATTTTTGAAATATCACAAATATGTAAAATTAAGGGGTTAAATTTGGGTCTTCCTTTTGCTTCAAATATTTTAGCGGCTGCTATAGGATTATAACCGTTTGCACCAAGTCCGTAAACCGTTTCTGTCGGAAACGCTACCAAGCCCCCGCTTTTTATTATTTCCGAAGCCTTTATTATATTTTCTTCGGTAGGTTCTAAAATTTGCATAATTATTACTTTTTTTAATGTAAATATAATAATTACACTACAATTATTTATTTATATTTAGAAGTTAATTTATTTCATTTAATAACCGAGATATTATATGAGCGAACTTAATAACTTAAAAACATTTTGTAAACATTTGGCAGTTGAAAGTAGCAAAGTAATTAAACCGTATTTTAGAACCAAAATTACAATTGAATCTAAAAAAGACGAATCCCCCGTTACTATTGCCGATAAAAAAGGTGAAGAAGTAATGCGAGAAATAATTTCCAAAGAATTTCCTACTCACGGAATTATTGGCGAGGAATTTGGTATTACAAACCCGAATTCTGAATACAAGTGGATTTTAGACCCAATTGACGGAACTAAAAGTTTTATTTGCGGCGCATACACATTTGGCACTATGATTGGTTTGTTGCATAATAATAAACCTTTATTAGGAGTTATTAACCAACCCGTATTGGATGAATATTTAATCGGTGATAACTACACTGCATTTCTAAATGACGAAAAAGTTAATGTTAGAAATACAACTGAAATTTACGATTCGGTTTTGCTTTCTACCGATCATCTTAATATAGAAAAATACCAAAATATTGAAAAATTTAACAGCTTAATTCACCAAGTAAAAATTTATAGATTATGGGGTGATTGTTACGGCTATTTATTATTGGCAGCAGGATATGCCGATATAATGATTGACCCGATTATGAATATTTGGGATTTAGCAGCTTTAATACCGATTGTTCAAGGCGCCGGCGGAATTATTACCGATTATAACGGGAATGATGCAATTACCGGACAAAGTACTATTGCGGCTTCACCCGGTTTACACAAAAAGGTAATTGATATACTAAATTAATCTATACTTAACTCTTTTAGTAAATGCTTGACATTCCCTAAATTTTTTGTAATATATAAAATATACCTTATATCTACACCTATTGAACGACTATAATCGGAGCTCCAAGCAAAGTCATTTATTGTTGCTTCAAAAGCTCGGTCAAAATTTAGACCGATTAATTCGCCGTATGAATTTAATACCGGACTTCCGCTATTGCCTCCGGTAGTATCCATATTATACAAAAACGCAACCGGAATATCATTTAAATCTTTGCTAAAAAATTTATCTTTTGCTTTTGTTTTATTAAGCTCGATAAGTTTTTCGGGAATTTTATAATCATCTCCCCTATAGCTTTTATCTATAACACCGCTCAATGTTGTAAACGGTGTATAATATGTTGCATCAGCCGGACTGTATCCTATTACTCTTCCGAAAGTTAAACGCAAAGTTCCGTTTGCATCAGGAATAAATTTTTTATTCTCCATTTCCATTTTTGCGTCAACAAGCAAAGGTAATAATCTACTGTTTGCCCCTTCAAACGATTCGTTTTCTGTTCTTACCGTTTCTCTGTAGTCTTTAATTGCGCTGCAAACTACAATTAAAGAATCATCTAATTTTAGTAGTTCTTCAACCGACTTATCAACAAATTTATCCCCTTCTTTTAAAAATACGGATTTATTTAATACTCTGTTTATAAAGTTTTTAACATCTTCCTTTTTGGTTAATTTGTAAGGTAAATAATTAAATATTCCGTAATTTTCTCCAAAAACATTAAATTTTTCCAACGCTTTAACAAATATTCGTTTTTCAAGATTAATATTTATTTTATTAAATGACGAGTAAAATGCGTTTAACGACTTATCTAAATTTTTCTCCTGAAATGCCTGCTGTCTTTCTTTGTCCGGTTTTGCAATTTCAGATTTATATTTTAGCAAAAATTCCATACAATTGTATATGTTGGAAGATTTAAGTAATCTATCAACAACTATTTCGCCTGCAGCGTATTTATATTTAGAACTATAAATTTCTTCAAACATGTTTTTCAAATCTTTAAATTCTTCTTTAGGTTTATTCAATTTAATAAAGTCCATTACTTTATTTTCTTCTTCGGTTTTTTTCTCTATTAAGTTTAATCTTTTAATGCCTAAAAGTTTTCCGTTAAAATTTTTATAAGTATTTGCCAAACCTTTTATTATAGGAGCATACACTAATTTTAGCGAGTCGTTATTAGAAGATAAATCCTCATATTGGTTAATAAGCCAACCGTACAATTCCGAGACTAACGGTAAAAGGTAATTATTTTGATACTTTAAATATTCGACCGGTTGATGTCTGAAAGTTCTACCCGGATAACCTAATATGAAGGCAAAATCATTTTCTTTTATACCGTCTATGTTAATATTTAACCATTTTTTTGGTTTATAAGGCACATTTTCTTCGTTATATTTTGTACTTTTCCCTTCTGGTGAAACATACGCTCGCAAAAAAGTAAAATCACCTGTGTGACGAGGCCAAACCCAATTATCTTCTTCTCCGCCAAAATTACCAATAGATAGCGGAGGAGCATAAACTATTCTAACATCATAAATTGTTTTGTATAAAAACAACACATACGATTTTCCCGGTAACATTTCTGCAACCGATGCAGTAATAGAATTTTCGGTATTTGTTTCTCTTTCGGTAATCTCTTTAATTTTATCATCAATTCCTTTTCTTCTATCGGCATCATTTTTTATATTTTTTATCGATTCCAGTATTTCTTCCGAAACATCTTTGTATGATTCTATTATTTTTGCAGTAATTCCTTTTGCTTCAATCTCTTCGGAAAAGTTTGTTGCAGAAAAACCGTTTTCAAGATAATTATTTTCTAAAGTGGAAGCTCTGCTAACCGCACTAAACGAACAATGATGATTTGTTAAAATCAATCCGTTTTCCGAAATAAACGATCCCGTACAACCCGAAAGATTAACTAAAGCTGTTATTAAGCTTACGCCGTTAGTATTGTAAAGTTCATCCGCAGAAATATTAAAACCTAACTCTTTTAAGTTTAATTTATTTATTTCGCTTAAAGGATACATTCCTTCTTCGGCATGCAAACTAATTGCTATAAAAACAATAAGATATATTTTCACAAACAGGTTTTTCATTTATTCCTCATCAGTATTTAGTTCTTCAAAAAATTCTTCTGCTTCGTCAGTTTCTTCGTTACTATCCGTATTTTCGTCAATTAAGTTTTCATCAATATTTTTAAAATAGTCGAAAACAATTTTAGCTTTCGCTTTTCCTATAACTTTTCCCAATTCTTCTTCAGTCGCTTCTTTTATTGCTTTAATACCCAAAAAAGATGTTAATAATTTTTCTGTTATTGATTTCCCTATTCCCTTAATCTCTTCAAGCTCGCTTTTAAATGTTCTTTTACTTCTTCTTTCTCTATGAAAAGTAATAGCAAATCGATGAGCTTCATCTCTAATGTGCTGTAATAATTTAAGACTACTTGAAGTTTTAGGAATAGATATTGCTTCGCTTTGCCCGGGCAAAAACACTTCTTCAAGTCGTTTTGCAAGTCCTATTATCTCAAATTTTTCAAATCCCATGTCTTTTAGTGATTCAATAGCACTACTTAATTGACCTTTACCCCCGTCCACCATTATCAATTCAGGAAAGTGCAAATTTTCTTCTTTAACGCGTGAATATCTTCTTGTAATAACTTCTTGCATAGAAGCGAAATCATCAACACCTTCTACCGATTTAATAATAAATTTTCGATATAAGCTTTTTTTTGGTTTTCCGTCTTCAAAAACAACCATACTGGCAACTGTATCTGTACCTTGCAAATGAGAAATATCAAAACACTCAATAATATTTGGAATTGCTTTAAGCATTAAATCGCGCTTTAAAGCCATTAGCACGTGCGGTACATTTTTTTCCCTTTTTAATCGCTGAAGTTTTATTTCACCAAGTTGAAGTATAGCATTTTGTTTACACATTTTTAATAGCAATTGAGCTTCGCTTTTACGCAAAGGAACAACAAATTTTGGTCGCTTTTCTCCTAATATTTCAAGCCAGTCAAGTAAATTTTCCGCTTCTTCCGGATTAGCTTCAACAATAATCTCGCCCGGAATGTCAACATACTCGTTATAATAAAACCTTATTACTGAAGCATACAACGATTCAATAGGTTCATCCAATTCACCGCTTAATTTTAAATTACGCTTACTAATAAGCTTTCCGTATCTAATATTTAATATGCTTGCGGCAACATCTTTATCTTCTCTTTCAACTGCAATTATATCTTTATCAACTAAATCAGCCGAAACAATTTTCTGTTTTGAGGTGTAAACGGTAAGTTGTTCAATTTTATCCCTTATTATTGCAGCTTTTTCAAACTGAAAATTTGCCGATAAAGCAAACATTTCTTCTTTCAGTTCTTTTATTAAATCATCAGTTTTACCCCTAAATACTTTAATAGCCTGCAGAACCATATTATTATATTCACTTCTTGTAATTAACCCTTCACAAGGTCCGTCACACTTTTTTATGTGGTAATCCAAACAGACTTTATATTTCCCTTTTGCAATTGATTCTTCGGTAAATTCGTATTTACAGCTTCTTATTTTAAATATTTTATTTATTAATCTTAAACTGGCTTTCATACTTTTGACATCGGTAAAAGGACCAAAATACTTCGAGCCGTCTCTAATTATATTCCGTGTAGGAAAAATTTGGGGGTACGGTTCGTTAGTTATTCTTATATATGGGTAAGTTTTATCATCTTTTAAATTTATATTATAACGTGGTTTAAGTTCTTTTATTAGATTATTTTCCAAAACTAATGCTTCAACTTCGGAACTTGTAATAATCATTTCCAAATCAACTATTTTTTTTACAAGTGCTAAAGTTTTAACATTTGTTATGTTGTTTTGAAAATAACTTCTTACTCTATTTTTTAAGTTTTTTGCTTTACCCACATAAATAATTGTCCCTTTTTCATCCTTAAATTGATAAATACCCGGATTTGTAGGTAAATTTTCTAATTTTTCTCTAATAATTTCATTCATAAATTAAATTAAAAGGTGATTAATCGATTGATTGAAATAGTATAACACTACAATTAATAAAACACTTAAAACCGCTATTAACGTTCTAAACATAATTTTTTTAACTGTTGTCAATTCAAGCATTTTTTCGCCTATTTTTAAATATGCAAATCCGGATATAAAAATCATAGCGTAGCACAATAAAATAAGTATTATATCCAGCGTATAACTTAGCTTAATACAAAAGAACATCGCCGATAGCCCTATTAATGTAGTATTCAACTTACCTAAGAAAATTGAGCTAACAACTTCTCCTTTTTTCTTGGAAATTATTGTACCGAATACCAAAATTAAAATATCTCTATACATAAGTAAAATAAGTACACCCCAAGGGTAACCCCTAAACAGTATTAACCCTAACAACACAAAAGCCGAGCATATTTTATCGGCAATCGGATCAATAATTTTACCCAACTCGGTAATTTGGTTGTACTTACGGGCAAAATAACCGTCAAAATAATCGGTTATTATAGCTAATCCCCCTAAAATGGGAACTAAAACAAAAGAAACCGAATCACTTTTACTTAATAAAATAAATATCGGAATACCTAAAAACAGCCTAATTAAGCTTAAGATATTGGAAATGTAAAAGAAATCTTTTAATTTTATATTCATTAAAAATACTCTTAAATAGTTATTAATAAGAAAAAACAAAAATAAATCATATTTTAAATAATACTTGAAAATTAGAAAAAAATCAATTATATTTGTTGTCTATTTTTAACCCGGCGAGGTAGCTCAGTAGGTTAGAGCAATGGAATCATAATCCATGTGTCGGGGGTTCGAATCCCTCCCTCGCTACAATGTTTAACGGAGAAAAAATAACATGTTTACTTTTTTAATGGCAATATCGGTAATAGTGGCATTATTTTTAATAGTAATCGTTCTATTACAATCAAGTAAAGGCGGCGGACTTGCCGGTACTTTTGGCGGTGCTGCTAACGTAGGCGCAGTATTTGGTACACGTAAGACTGCTGATTTTTTAGGTAAAGCAACTTGGTACTTAGGCGGTGCTTTATTAGTTTTAGCGCTCGTTATAAATTTGTTTTTCTTGCCTTCGGCAAGTAAATCACAAAAAGAAAGCATTATTCAGCAAACAACTCAACATTCTGTTCCTACTACTCCTAATTTGCCACAACAGAAAAAGTAATTTTGTTTTTATAAATTGCCTTACTTAAAAACGAAATCGTTTTACGATTTCGTTTTTTTTATTATTTTAAACTAAATAATTTTAGGTGTTTTATATGACTTTAGAAGAATATCGCTCTTTTTGTTTATCTTTCCCTCATACTCAAGAAACTTTCCCTTTTGACGAAACTGCATTAGTTTATAAAGTGTTTGATAAAATGTTTACCTTAACTTCTATTGATACTTTTGAAATTATTACGGTTAAAGCAACCCCCGAAAACGTTATTGAACTATGCGAACGATATCAAAGCATAAATCCCGGTTATTACATGAACAAAAAACATTGGATTAGCATAAACACTTTAGGCAATATTTCCAATGATATGATAAAGCAACTAATTATCGATTCTTATAATTTGGTAGTAAAATCTCTTCCTAAAAAAATACAAAAAGAGTATTTTGAGTAATATATTCTGAACCAGGATTTACAGGATTAAAATAGGATTTACAGGATAAGACACTAATTTCAAACATCTCACATACATCACACAAATCACATAAATCATAGTTTAGATCACAGTTAAACTCAGGTCTCGGGTTTTGGGACTTATTCAACGTTTAACATTATTCTGTTGTATTGCTGATACTTTCAAATTTTTTGTATAAGTTGTTATCCTTTTTTTGTAATACTGTTTTTATTGTATAGTAAATAGGCAGCTCAGAATGGGCAATGTTTTTTATTTCCGCCTTGCATTTTTTTTGTTCCACATTGTTTTTAATATCGGATAACTCAGCTAATAACTTACACCCCGTTATTATATTATCTTCTAATTCATATTTTTCATCCAGCGTTAAGTTTTTTTTACCGGAATAAATATCCGCAGCCAAAGAAGTAATAATTATTGCGTTATCAACAGTTTTATATTTATCATTTTTTGCTGCAATTAGTAAAAAGTACAATGCATCGGCTTTTTTTGAAGGTTGTTTTTTTACAGTTGATAAATGTTCTATTCCGTTTCTATATGCTTCATCCGCTTCTTTATTGCTAACTCCGCAAGAAACAAGCATTATCATTAATAAAAGTATTATATTTTTTTTATAGTCCATATTGCTCTAAAAATTCTTTTATATCCAAGTCCTTTCCGGTCATTTTAATTATTTTTTCTCTCCAAGGCACAAGCTCGCCGTCTTTTAATAAATTTTCTATTATAAAATTTCCGACTTTATTATTTAGCACATAATCACTCCCAAACTTATTTTTAAGTGTGTTATGCACCTGGCAAGAAATAATATCTGCCAAAAAATAATTATGCAGGTATACGGGATAAGATATATAAGTTGCAAAATCAGAATACAAGAACTTACCGGAGAAAGCATCCTTAGCAAACAGATAATAATTAAATAAACTATCCCTAATTGCACTTGGGTCTGCATCCAAATTTTTATAAAGTTCAATTTCTAACGTAATGGCATATAAGTGATACCTTAAATAAACAGGCGCATATTTAAAAAATGCCGAATCATTTTTAGCGATTTCCGAAACATCTAATCCCGCAAACTTTTTAATCCAGTTTTTATTTCCCGTAATTTTAGCTGATGTTTCAGCCATACCTTCAGAAAAAGCCGGACAAGTATTCCCTAAACACCATTCGTACCCTTTTAAAATAGGAGAATCGGTTTTAGTAAAAACTCCCTGCAAGCCATGTCCCAGCTCATGCATATATACGCTAATAGGTTGATTTTTTCTTACAACAATTCTAAAATCGTTAGGAATTTGAATTGCAAGTCCGTTGCCGCCAAACGGAATATCTTTTTCAACAAATCTAATCGGTAAATTTTTATAATTTATCCCAATATTTTTATAAGTTAAATTAATTACAGAATCCAATTTTTCCGGAGGAATGATTGACGAATATTTATTTCGGTATGCCATTCCCACCATTCTTCGTACATCCGTTCCCGAAATATCTTTTTTATTTTCTTCTTTTTTAATCTGCTCAAGAAAATTTTTATACGGTTGTACCGTTAGTTTGTTAACTTGTTCAACAACATCGAAAAAATAATTTATATCTATATCACTTAACAAAAACTGTAACTCGGCATAATTATTAAAACCGAATTCTTTAGCTTTAGCATTTCTTCTTTTCATCAATTCATTAATTAAGCTGTTAAACTCTTCATCACCTGGTTTTTCTCCGTCACTATCATCCCCTGCAGCCCATTTTTCTAACTGATCTTCCAGCGGGAAAATATCCTTATCAAAGTCAATTTTGGCACCGAGTAATACGTTGTACCATACTTGAACCCGTCTTTTTAGAATCGGATCTTTGATCTCATTATTTTTTTTATACCATATAGAAACGTTGTTATTAAGTTCTTCATCAGTAAATAATTCCAGAAAACGTAATCTGGGTGTTTTAGTATCGGAAACACCTTCGCTACTGTAAATATTCCACGTTGCAATACCCATTTGATTGGATATATCTTCAAATAGTTTTTCCTTTTCATCTAAATACTGTTTTAATTCACCCTCAGATTTAGAAACCGCGAAGTTAATATCAGCAATAAGAAGAAAAATTAGAAAGATTATAAAAAGTTTTTTCATATATAACTCACTTAGCTAAAATATAACATTTTTGTTAAAGGATATTGCTCTAAATATTCATCTAAGGTAACGTTATTACCAATATTCGCAAAGTTCATATCTCCTCCCATGTCAATATAAGTAGAAAGGAAATCGGAAAAATCAAGAAATTTTAATTCCCATTCGTACCAAGGTTCGTCATGTATTGCTTCAAAAATACATGATTCGCCGTCATTAAGGGGATTGATAAATACTAAATGCTCGTTCATGCTTGTTCTTGCAAACGGAATAAACGGATATTCGTTACTTCCTTTTGGCGTAAATTTCCAATTTTGCGAACTCCTTTTTGAGTATGCGGCTGCCATTTCGTCTAAACCAAACATATAGTTGCAATTCCAAATTTTATCAGCTTCGCTCATATCAAGATTTTCGGGAAATAAATTAATATACCCCCCGTTAAAAACATTTAAAAACTGCTTATACGAATTGGGTAAAAATATACTGTAATCTCTTTCAACATCCACAATGCCGAATGCTTTTCTCTGCTTTTGAAACCTAAAAATATTTGAATCTTTTGCGTTCAGTTCACTTATAATTTCAATTAAATTTTCCATTAATTTCATTTTTATTCTTCTGTTTAATTAATAAATCTTCCAATGCATCTTTTAACTGAGTAAATTGAAAATTAAATTTACTTAAAATTAATTTTTCGGGAATAACTCTATTCCCTTTTGTCACTATATAATTTGCTTCACCCATAATTAATTTTAATATAAACTCGGGTACCGAAAAATAATTTGGTCTATTAATTACCTTACCAAGCGTCTCCGTAAAGTGTTTCATTCTAACCGGATTAGGGGCTACAGCGTTAATTCCGCCGCTAATATTATTATCAATGGCAAATAAAAAAACGTTAATTAAATCATCTATATGTACCCACGAAAACCATTGTACCCCAGAGCCCAACGGACCACCAAAAAACAAATTGAAAGGAATAAGCATTTTTTTCAAAGCACCTCCTTCTGTTGCAAGCACAATCCCTATTCTTACAGCAGCTTCTCTAACTCCCATTTTTATAACTTCCGATGCTTCATTTTCCCATCTTTCACATACCTTGGCTAAAAAATCATGTCCAAAAGAATCTTTTTCCGTAAAAGTTTTAGTTTCGCTAATTCCGTAATAACCAATAGCAGAAGCAGTAATATAACTGTTTGGCTTTGGATTTAAATAATTTATAATGTTTATAATCGCTTTTGCCGATGAAACACGACTATCAATAATTTTCTTTTTATATTCCTCGGTCCACCTACTTCCTGCAACATTAGCACCTGCTAAATTAACAAACGAATCGGTTTTTTCAAGTACTTTTAAATAATTTAAGCTGTAATCCGAATATAATTTTACTTCAGGAAACACATTTTTTAGTTTTGCGATATCGCGTCCAATTACAACTACTTCATCATTCCTTTTTAGTAAGGCACTTACAAGTTTTTTACCTATTAATCCCGTAGCACCGGCTACCGCAATTTTAGCCATTAATTACACCAATTATTGTTTTACAATATAAAAAAATTATTTAACATACTAAACTATTAAATAAATAAAAAGGTTTTAATTCTTATAAATTATTCTTAAATTTGATTTTTTAGCAATAGAGATATTTTAATGAAAGAATTAGCCTGTTATATTCATGTTCCGTTTTGTAAACATAAATGCATTTATTGTGATTTTTATTCCGTAATTAAATTTCAGAATGTTGATAACTATATAGAATCATTAAAAATAGAAATAGAATATTACGCTAATAAATTTTCAAAAACTCATAAAATAAAAACGGTTTTTTGGGGAGGCGGCACTCCTTCAATACTTGAACCTAAAATAATAAATGAAATTTTAATGATGCTAAATGATAAATTCCGGTTTAGCAAAAACGCAGAGATAACGTTGGAAGCAAACCCAGGAACGTTAAACTTTAACAAATTACAGGAATTAAAATTAGCGGGTATTAATCGTCTTAGTGTGGGTGTTCAGTCATTCAACAATAAAGATTTAGAATATTTAACCAGAATTCATAAAAGTGAAGAGGCTTACGAAATAATAAATAAAGCTAAGGAAGCCGGAATTAATAATATTAGCTTAGATTTAATTTTTAACCTACCCAAACAAACAAAAAAGAAGTGGTTAAAAAATTTGGATATTGCCACAAGCCTACCAATTAACCATATATCGTGTTACAGTTTAATAGTAGAGCCCGGCACTATACTAAATAAACAAATATTGGACGGTAAAGTAAAACTAAATGATGAGGATTACGATGCCGATTTATATCAAATTACAATTGATTATTTAAACAAAAAAGGATTTGAACAGTACGAAGTTTCTAATTTTGCTAAAAAAGGGTATAGGTCACAACATAATTTATTTTATTGGGAATACAAAGATTATTTAGGGTTGGGTCCTTCTGCTCATTCACTTGTAAACGGAGTTAGATGGAGTAACTATACTTCACTTAGTTATTATTTAGAAGCTATTAAAAACAATAATAATGCCCAAATGTCTATCGAAACTCTTACACCTAAACAAAAATTGGAAGAATTTATTATAATGGGGTTACGAGCTACAGGTATAAATTTAAAGAAATTAAAATTAATTGCACCTAATTGGATAGATGAAAATTATAGAACATTATCGTTTTTAGAACAAAAAGGGTATAGATCGGAAGAGCGTCGTGTAGGGAAAGAGTGTAGATCTCGGTGGTCG